>CADCQC010000048.1 GCA_902803455.1 uncultured Prevotellaceae bacterium | reverse complement strand
GACAGAAGGGCAATGTGAAGAATGTGGACTATACCGAATACGCCGAGGACATCTATGTAGGCTACCGCTACTTTGATTCCTTCGATATCCCCGTCAGCTATCCCTTCGGTTTCGGTCTGAGCTATACCACCTTTGCTTATAGCGATGCCAAGATCGCCGAGAAGGGCGACGCCTACGAGATCAGCGTGAATGTGAAGAACACCGGCAATCACGAAGGCAAAGAGGTGGTGGAGCTCTATGTCTCCGCTCCCGACAGCAAGGCCGCCAATAAGCCCGTCAAGGAACTGAAAGCCTACGCCAAGACCAAGGCCCTGAAGGCCGGCGAGAGCGAGACCGTGAAGCTCACCGTCAAAGCCGCAGACCTAGCATCATTCGACGAGGCATCCTCCTCATGGGTTGTCGCCGAAGGCGAATACCAGTTCCTCATCGGAGCCTCATCTCAAGATATCAAGGACACGCTCAAAGCCAACGTGAAAGCTCAGCAGACGAAGGTGAACGACGTCATGAAGCCAGCGTTCAAGATGAATCTATTAAAGCGATAGTCTTATGCAAACACGCCATATTATTTGTTCCGCTTTTGCTGTAGCCACCCTGTGTGGCTACAGCCTTCATGTTGGTGCCCAGCAACTCCGCACCAACAACATCGACGAGATCGTGAATGCCATGACACTCGAGGAGAAATGCCACCTCGTTTTGGGCTGCGGCATGCATTTCAATGACGGTGCGAAGTTTCCCGGCACCGCCGGCAGCACCTACGCCGTGCCCCGTCTCGGCATCCCCGAGACCTACTGTGCCGACTCCCAGCAAGGACTGCGCATGAGCGCAAACCGCGAGTGGGACCACCGTGACTACTACCCCACCGATTTCGTCGCCTCGATGACCCTCGCCTCTACCTGGGACCGAGAGGCCGCCTTCAAGGTAGGCCAAGGCATCGGCAACGAGGTGCGGGAGTTTGGTCTCGACTGGATCCTCTCCCCCTCGATGAACCTTATCCGCAATCCCCTCTGCGGCCGTAACCACGAGTATTACTCAGAAGACCCCTTTCTCTCAGGCACCATCGCCGCAGGATATGTGCGTGGAGTGCAGAGTGAGGGAACAGCCGCCTGTCCGAAGCATTTCATCGCCAACAATCAGGAGACCAACCGCAACAGCAACATCTCTCAGATCTCACAGCGAGCCCTCCGAGAGATCTATCTCAAGGCTTTTGAGATCATGGTCAAGGAAAGTCAGCCCTGGACCATCATGACCTCTTACAACAAGCTCAACGGCCCTTATGCCCTGCAGAACCGCGACCTGTTGACCACCATCGTCCGTGATGAGTGGGGCTGGAAGGGAATGTTTGTTTCCGACTGGAACGCCGGCGATGATGCCGTAGCTGCGATGGAAGCCGGCAACGACATGTTGCAGCCCGGTCAAGACAAGCAGTATCAGGCCATCCTCGACGCCGCAAAGAGCGGCAAGCTCTCCATGGACATCCTCAACGCCAATGTCAGGCGCATTTTGGAATATATTGTCAAGACCCACAATTTCAAGGGCTATCCCTACCAGAATGAGCCACCCCTGAAGGCCCATGCCCAGACCGTCCGTGAGGTGGGCGCCGATGGTATCGTATTGTTGAAGAATAGCGGCATCCTGCCGTTGTCCGTCAAACGAGTCGCTCTCTTCGGATGCACCAGTTATGACTGGATTTCAGGCGGTGCCGGTTTCGGAGGCACCTCAGTAGGTCATTACACCGTGTCATTGGTAGAAGGTCTGCGCAGTGCAGGCTATGAGGTTTACAAGCCACTCATCAGCATCTACAAACAACATCTCGCATCCGAGGAGAAACGCCTGTTCCCCAACGGCCGTCCCCCATTCTCCCTCACTCCCCCAGCCCGTGCCGAGGAGAAGTCGTTCACGTCTGAGGAGATGAACGCCGCCATCGATGGCAGCGACGTGGCCATCATCAGTCTTGGCCGTAAGAGCGGTGAGGCTGCCGACCGTAGCGAGTCCGACTTCTATTTGAAAGAAGGAGAATCACAGCTCATCAAGGCCGTCAGCGATGCCTATCACGCCAAGGGGAAGAAAGTCATCGTGCTGCTCGACATCTGCAGTCCCATCGATGTCGCCTCCTGGCAGGATCAGGTCGACGGACTCGTCTGCACCTGGCAGGGCGGTCAGGAGAGCGGATTCTCAGTGGCCGATGTCCTCTCAGGCAAGGTAAATCCATCAGGCAAACTGCCCATGACCTTCCAGAAGCGATATGGTGATGCCTATGCCGACAAGAACTTCCCCGCCAATGTGGATGACAAGACCCTCGGAGCGATGTTCATGTGGGGAGACAACAAAGACGCTGCCCAAAAGGAGCGTCAGCCACAGGCAAACATCGACTACACCAACTACGAGGAAGACATCTACGTGGGTTACCGTTACTTCGACAGTTTCGGCAAGGAAGTGGCCTATCCCTTCGGTTTTGGTCTCAGTTATACCACTTTTGCCTACGATAATTTGGTGGTCGAGGAGAAAGACGGTCTCTACATGATCAAGGTGGATGTGAAGAATACCGGTTCACGTGCTGGTCGCAACGTGGTGGAGCTCTTCGTGGCAGCCCCCAACAGCAAGAAGTTGAACAAGCCCGAAAAAGAGTTGCGCAACTTTGCCAAGACCGGTCTGTTGCAGCCAGGCCAGACAGAGACCGTCACGATGGACGTCTCTACGCAAGACCTCGCATCCTTCAATGAGAAAGCCTCAGCCTGGAAGACCGATGCCGGTGTCTATACCTTTATGATCTGTTCCTCCGTCAACGACATCGAGGCAAAAGCCACCGCCAAGGTGAAGGCATGGAGCCAGAAAGTGCACAATGTCTTGCGCCCCAACGTGAAGCTCAATTTGCTGAAGAGGTAAATGGGAGAGATTTGGCAATACAGATTATAAGGACAAAAAGATCTGTTATCATGCTATTGTGGCAAAACCGGGCGGCAGCGACCTGAATTATAAGGTCGCCGCACCCGGTGAGCCGATGTTATTTCTCCGTGCTTGATATCGTAGGAGCCATCAACCGACAAGATGACCACCAGAAAAATCGCAACTATTGGAAATATCTCAAAGCGAAACTGCGCTGTAGTTTGGCTTGAACAATGAGTTGAAGAATATATATATGATAATCAACGAACCTGAAGAATGAAAAATGCCTGAAAGCGAACAAGCACCGAACAAGTTACCTAACAAGTTCGGATTAACATTATGACAGAAGGAAAAGACCAGTTGACGTTGAAACAGAAGAAAAGGGTGAATCTGAAGCTTCACCCCAATTGGACAAGTTTTTTTCATCCTCTATTTGCGAAAAACTCACTATCGCATATTCAAAGGCCGTCTGACCATATAAGGATTCTGTGTTCAAAATTTCTTGTACTGTTTCTTGGTCTCAATGCTATTTGATGACATATTTGCGGCCATTGTAGATATAGATGCCCTTGGTCGCTGGATGTCGGCAATGTTAGCGGTGAGGCGGCAGAGATTGTATAAAGTTCGGGTGAATAATGCGGAATCTCAGCGTAAAAATGTATCTTTGCACTAAAAAATGACACGAACTTAGTCCGACTTTATAAAGTGGACTCCTAATTACAAACATATAATGAACTGGAACGAATTATATGACCGTGCATTGCAGATAGCTATCCGTGCACATAAGGGACAAAAGGATAAGGCAGATCGTGATTAT
>CADCQC010000047.1 GCA_902803455.1 uncultured Prevotellaceae bacterium | reverse complement strand
TTCAATGAGCTTGTCTGATGGTGGCGTCACCGGGTTGGCAGCATCGTCTGATCTCTCCGAAAATGTGGAGATGTCAGAAGAAATGGCGATCTGATTAGAGGCATTGCCAACAGATGTCTCTTTCTTTTTTTCTTCTTTCATGTTTTTCTTTTTCATTTTTTGTGAAGTTTTGCCCAAATCTTAGGTCTGTCGGATGACCGTTTGGGAGTGATGTCGGCAACAAAGGTAATAGATGAATATAGGGTTCACATGTCATTTTGAAATAAAGGTCACTGTGACTAGCAACTATTCGACTTGTGGACAGGTTGTGGTCGCGGAACCGTCCTAAGCAGGGGCAAAAGCATGATCATGTCCATAAAGTATTTGCCTTTTCACTTCACGATTGACCTATGGAAAAATAATATTTTAGATGAAAAATGACTAGAAGTTGGTGGTAATAGTTGAGTAATAATCCTACGTCAACTACGTCAATGACGTTGAATGGTGCCCTTTTGGGATGGTGATGCTTCAGTAAAGAGGATAGAGATGTAGACTCTTTTATTTGTCTGATATCCAAAAGGTTGTCAATGACGGCTGTGGAAACGATGAAAAGAGAATACTCGATTTGTTGCAATCGGCGAATGATGATGCTATCTTTGTGATGACAAATCAATCGATGTTGTCTTTGTGATGACAAATCAATCAGGATAACCAATAGCGATAAAAATGAAATGTAAAGAAAAGAAAACCAAGATGGAAGTCTGCAAGGATTCCATCAGAACGGGACGCTCCACTTTTCCTTATCGGGATGAGCGCAACCTTGAGTTGTTGAGCACGTTCAACAGATTATATTCCACCTCGTTGAATAGCAATGTGTTGTTTTTGGTGCAGGAAGTGGTGAACAGTCCATCGAGCCGCTTTTGGGTGAGTGAGGAACGGGCGTTCCGGGTCATCTCTTCGATGATGCGCTACCCCTTGTCTGAGGGTTGCAATCTTCTCCACCGTGAGATGTATGAGGAGATTTTCCGTCGCTGCAAGGATTTGGCCTTGCGTCATCCTCAATGGACCTTAAAACAATGTGTGTTTACGGTCGTCAATCAGCCTGCGCCGAAATTTTATCTGTCGGTGCAGAGTGCCAATGCCATCATATATAGGGAGCGCCGATGCAGGAGAGAGCGTATACGAAATCTGCGGCACTTGTTGTCGGCGTGATGGTGCTGTCGTTCACTTTGCTGCAAAGCATAGGTGTGCTGACGGGGATGGCTGCTGGCATCAGTGAGGATGCATCGTGGCTGTCCCGTCTGCTCCATCCTTTCTTTCATGCCGGTTGGCTACATGCTTTGCTGAATGTGTATGTGCTGTGGCAGGTGACGTTTTTCTGCCGTATCCATCTTTCCGACTTGTTGGCTGGTTATGTGTTGGCATGTTGTTGCCCATCCTCGGTGGCGCTATGGTCAGTTGTCGGTGCGCAACCGGAGGATATGGTGGTGATTGGCCTGTCGGGGGTGGTGCATGCGCTGTTAGGATGTGTGATGGCCCAATCGGCTGTTTGGCACCGCTTCACGCTCCAGGTGCTGTTTTGCCAGTTACCCGGACTGTGGTTGGGTGGCATGTCAGTAGGACTCCACCTGTGGTGCTTCTTCGGAGGTGCTATGTGGTGGCAGACCCGTCGCTTTGCAGTTGGCTGAGGCCAGCGGCATAGTCCTGTTCGATGGCTGCCATGGCATCATCAAAGTCCATCCCGAAGATTTGGATACCCTGCGGTTTGATGTTGGTGTACATGATGTCGAGAATCTCGGAGTGTGCCTTGTTGAGCTCGGCAATGGTCTGTGCCTCAGCCATTTTCTCCACAAGTTTCTCCACCTCATCGGCATACGCTTTGGCTGGAGCGTTGGCCGTGCGCTGAGCCGTACGCTTGGTGCCACCTGTCCGTGACGTCGTTGTCGGCCTGGTGGTTCTGGCGCTGCTCTTTTTCTTCGTGGCCGTAGTCCTTTCTGCAGGCAGTTCCACTTCTTCCTCCTCTACCACGGCCGTGTTTTTACTGAAATGCCGTGAGATGAAGAAAGCGATGATGCCGGTGGGGATGGCGGCGATGCACAATCCGACGAAGAGCCGGAAGTTCTGCAGCAGCACGCCCAGTCCGTATCCTATCGCCACCATGGCCACACAGGTGCCGATGCCCACCAGCAGGCTGGTGCCCACTTTGGTCTTGTTGTAGATACCGGTACCTGGGATGTTGGAGTTGATGTAGGCCCCTTTCTTTCCGATATTGAGCTTGGCTCCTCTTGGTCCGATGGAAACGCTCATGCCCGTTTTACTGATGTTGAGTGTCACCCAGGGCAAGATTTTGATGGATTTTTTGATATAGGTAGGCATAGGCAATGATGTGGTAAAATTGAATGATGTGGTAGAAAATGAATGATCGGGTAAAAATGAATGATGAGGTAGAAATGAATGAATTGTTTGAAACGCTGGTGTCGGCGGTATATCCTATTGGTTTTCAGGATTTTCCGTCTTCTCCGAGATAAGAGTCCTTGAATCCTAAGAAATAGAGCACGCCATCGAGTCCGATGGTGTTGATCGACTGTTTGGCGTTGGCCACCACTCTTGGTTTGGCGTGGAAGGCGATTCCCAGTCCTGCTTCGGCGATCATCGGCAGGTCGTTGGCACCATCTCCCACGGCGATGGTCTGCGCGAGGTTCACCTTCTCCACCTGTGCGATGAGTTTGAGCAGTTCGGCTTTCCGATGTCCGTCAACCACCTCACCGAGGTATTTTCCGGTGAGTTTTCCTTGCTCATCCACCTCCAGTTCGTTGGCATACATGTAGTCGATGCCATATTTTCTCTGCAGGTGTTCTCCGAAATAGGTGAATCCGCCGCTGAGGATAGCGATTTTGTATCCACATCGTTTGAGAACGGTCATGAGTCGGTCGACTCCCTCGGTGATGGGCAGGCTTTCTGCTATTTCCCGCATCACACTCACATCAAGTCCTTTGAGCAAGGCCACCCGTCGGGTGAAACTTTCCTTGAAGTCGATCTCACCTCTCATGGCACTTTCTGTGATGCGTTTCACCTCATCGCCTACGCCCGCCCTCATGGCCAGTTCATCGATACACTCGGTCTGGATGAGTGTGGAGTCCATATCGAAGCAGATCAGCCGTCGCATTCTCCTGTACATATCGTCTTTTTGTAGAGAGAAGTCGAAGCCCATTTCTGCCGACAACCGCATCAGTTGCGCCTGCATGTGGTGCCGGTCGGGAGTTCCCCGGAGAGAGAACTCTATGCACGCCCTGTTGTTGCGCTCGGGGTGCCTGATGCTTTGTCTGCCGGTAAGTCTTCTGATGGAGTCGATGTTGATGCCCTCGCTGGCGATGATTTTCGCCGCTGCTTCTATTTGTGCGGCGGTGAGTGTTCTGCCGATGAGGGTGAGGATATGTCGGTTTTTTCCCTGTCTGCCCACCCATGCCTCATATTCATCATCGGTGATGGGTGAGAATCCGATGTTCACCCCTAGTTCGGTGGCTTTGAAAAGCAGTTCCTTGAGCACTTGCCCGGAATGTGTCTCATCGATGCGGATAAGGATGCCCAGCGACAGGGTGCTATGGATGTCGGCCTGTCCGATGTCGAGGATTTTGGCCTCATATTTGGCGAGGATACCCATCACGGAGGCAGTGAGCCCCGGCCTGTCCTGTCCGGTGATGCTCACCAAAATCTGTTCTTCTTTCATATTTGTTTCCATTTTTTTTCTTTTTGGGGGGTGCAAAATGCCTTTTGGGGTGAAATTTGCTTTATTTGGTGGCTAAATGCCTTTTGGTGGCAAAATTACGAAAAGTTGACTGCAGAATGAAATCAAATGATTGATTTCTTATGTCGAGAAGGAGTAAAATCGTCTTTATTAGCTTTTTTGAGATCTAAGCCATCCTGGTTTCTCCTGGTTTTCTCTTTGTTTTCCTAGTCTTTTCTAGTCTTTCCTAGGTCTTCCTGGTCTGGTAGTCTCAGCCTGAGGCTATTGAGCACGACGCTGATGCTCGAGCAGGCCATCAGTGCACTGGCCCATGTCGGTGTGATCTGCCAGTCGATGCCGGCCAGATGGAGCACTCCTGCTGCCAGCGGTATGCACACGATGTTATAGATAAAAGCCCAAAACAGATTCTGCCTCACCATGTTCACGGTCTGTTTGCTCAGCGAGAGTGCCTCCGGTATGCGCCTCAAGTCATCGCCCATGAGTGTCATCTGCGCCACGTCGATGGCCACATCGGTGCCCTTTCCCATGGCGATGCTCACGTCGGCTGTGGCCAGTGCCTGTGAGTCATTGATGCCATCGCCCACCATGGCGACACATTTCCCCTGCTGTTGCCACTCCCTCACTTTCTTCTCTTTATCGCCGGGAAGCACCCTGCTCCTGTAGTCGGTGATGCCGGCCTCCTGTGCCCAGTGGGCGACGGCATCCTCTCTGTCGCCGCTCATCATGCACACCTGTACTCCCATCTGCTGGAGGGTGGCGATGGCCTCCCGAGCATGGGGCTTGAGCGACTCCCTTTCCACGATGGGCAGTTGGTCGCTTTTGGTGAAGTCGATTTGGCGGTTGGGGATGGTCAGCGTCCCGGTCTTGTCGATGAGGATGGCGTCGATGTTTCTGATATTCTCCAGTGCTGCAGCATCTTTGATGAGGATATGTCTTTTTGCCGCATTTCCGATGCCCACCATGAGAGCGGTAGGGGTGGCCAGACCGAGGGCACAGGGACAGGAGATGATGAGCACAGCCACAGCCGACATGATGGCCTGTGGCAATGCGTCGTTGCCTCCTATGATCCACCAGAGGAAGAAGGTGAGCAGGGCGG
>CADCQC010000046.1 GCA_902803455.1 uncultured Prevotellaceae bacterium | reverse complement strand
GAAGATTATTTCACGATCACTTTCTTTCCGTTCACGATGTACATACCCTTCTGCAGGTCTTTGCCGTTGACGCGCATACCAGAAATAGTGTAAACATCGCCATTCGAGAGTTCAGTAGCGGTGATTTGTCTGATGCCAGTAGCACCATCGAAGCGATAGAAAGCAGCCGCATTTTCCTCAGCCACTTTCAAGTAAGCCTTATGAGCTTTGTTGACGATAGACTTACCACCCTCTACCTGATAGTAGAAGCCTACAGACTCAGGATCCTGATTCATCGTTGAGAGCATATAATACTCGAATCCAGCATCATCTATGGTTGTCTCCTCATCAGTACCAAGCAGCATATTGTCTGCCACAGCAGGAGCGTCATCGTAGGAGACAGCGAAGTTGTAACTTCCCACCTCACCTTGGAGCACCACACCTGTGCCGGCAGGAATCACGTCAGCGACAGGAGCGAGGTTGACGACGTCGCCATCAACAGTAACCGTATTGGCAGTGACACCAGCAGGAGCTTTAAGGTTAAGATTACCATAATACATGGTAGCATAGCCAACAGAAGAAATAGGAACAACGATGTCCTGATCAGCACTTTGTCCGATAGCCTCTAGCTCGAAGTTATCCCAGATACACCAGAGGGATGTATTAACAGGATTGCTAACACCGATCTTCAGCACATGGTCAGTCACCTCTACTTCGATCGGTTGGATGGTGAATTTGCCAACGGTGAAGGAGACGGCTGCGTCATACATAGAGTTCTCTGAAGTGGTCTTCTTCGGCAAGGTCTGCTTCTCGTCATTGGCGAAGAAGTAGGCAATATTCTCTGTGTCAGACCCATCATTGCGATAGAATCCTTGTGCAGTTAGCTTATACTTACCATTTGGCACAGCAAGTGTCTGAGTGAAGCTGAATGTCTTATGATAGCTCTCCACATTGTAGTTGAAATGACGTGAAGCATCATTATTGCCCACAGGATTCTGTGAGTTGATGAAGGTGTCTTCATTACCTGTTTTCACAGGCTCTTTTTCCCAAGCGCTATACATGCCATTGTTTTTGGAGAAGTTGAAGTCCTTGATCAAGAAGGTAGCGTCGACAGGATTATCCTCAGAAGCCTGCTCGAGTCTCTCAAGGAGATTATCTCTGCTGATAAAGTACCACTGACCAAGAGCATTAGGCTCTCCAGCCACAAAATTAGCCACAGTGTTGGCACCATTTGCAGTCAGATAGTTCTCTGTTACGGTAGGCTCTGTTTCAGGATTTGATACTGTTTCAGTAAAACCAATGGTAAAGAGACCATTGCCAAGAGGCTCAATCTTGAATTCGAAGGCAGCCTGATCAACAAACCCTTCTGGATTGAGGAAGTGCCTGTCAGGCCCATTAAAGGTATAGCTATCCAAAGTATAGAAACCATCATTTTCAGTTACCTTGAAAGGAATACCATGCTCAATGATAGAAGCATGTGTGCCCCATGAATTTCCACCACCGAGGTACTTGCCTGTAGCAGCATTAAGGATCCAATAATCCTTACCAGACTCGATAGTCTCTGCGAAGTTGACAGGAGCCTCGACAGCAGTGACGACCACGTTGGCAGTCGCAGTCACCTCAGGCTTAGCCACACTTGCCACTGTGATGATAGCGGTTCCAAGACCTGTTGCAGTGATTTCACCTTTTTCATTGACCGTAGCCACATTAGTATCGCTGGATGTGAAGGTCACCTCTTGATTGGCTTCTTCAGGCAACACGTTAGCAGTCAAGGCACCAGTTTTATTCTTACCGAGGTCAAGAGCGAACTCATCCTTGTTGAGTGTAATACTTGACGGCAGAACGGCAGGAGCCTTCACCGTTACATTGATGACCTTGGTCACTTCGTCAGCCTTCAGCGTGATGGTTGTCTCACCAACAGCCACACCGGTCACGACACCAGCTTTGTCGACTGTGGCGATGGTCTCATCAGCAGAAGTGTAAGTGATGTCTTGGAATGTAGCATTCTCAGGTGTCAAAGCGGTAACGATGTTAGCGGTTTTTAACACCTCTACCTCTATGTCATCAGCAGTGAGAGTCTCCACGGGGATGTATTCAGCCTTTGTGATAGAAACCAAGCCAATCACAAACCAGTTGGCACCCTCAGCGATGTTCTTTAAACCATATTTCAGAATACCGTCCTCACCAACTTTGGCTGTCACGGAATAGCTCAGGAAATCACTTTCAGCAACACCTGTTCTGTCAAACACCTCGATATCTGTGGTTTGCTCATTGCCAAATACTACAGTAAGTCCCTTACCTGTTTTACCCTCGAATCCACGTCCAGATGTATAGGAAGCGGTAGCTTGGATTACTACTGTATAAGCACCGGCAGGAACTCCCTCGATTGTCTGTGTCATGACATCTCCTGTGTACATGGGAGGAAGACCATCTTTCGGTGTGTAACGCTCAACACGCGAGCCATAAGTACCATTCTGTCCTACCCATGTAGTAGGAGCGGCAGGTGTATAGTCAGCACCGACCTCCGTCTGTTGTTTCACGGCAACAGCAAGTGCCTCTTTGGCAGCAGCCTTCTCTTCATCAGTCAGTTTGGTAAGCGTGCGAGCATCGTAAGCATCTTGTATAGCCTTGACAACAGCACTATTAGCATAAGCGGATTTTCCACTTGCTGTCAGTGTGCCGGCAGCATTGATGACCCCCAGAGCCTCCTGATAACTTGCGATACTTGCTTTGACGTCAGCTATTTTCTCATCAAGATTAGTTATGGCAGCAGTCACATCTTTTACTAAAACAAGAGTAGACTCTTCCACTACAGCATTCTTCAAGGCAGCCAACACATCAGCATTCATAGGTGCTGGTTCCACATCCTTGTAATAGGCCTCAGCCTCTGCCACTTTTTCGCGATAAGCAACCAAATAATCCTGGAGGCTATACTTATACAGCTTCACCGGGCCAAGGATACACCATGAAATATAGGTGTCAATGTAGCCGCGGAAACCGAGTTCTATTTCCTTTTTAGCTACACCATCTTCTATCACCACGCCTTCGTCACCATCATTGATCTCTACATCAAAATCAAACGCATTGGCGAAGTTGCCTTCAGAAAAAGCTGTTGCAGCCTTATAGAGGTCATTACTTCCAGCATAAGGATTCAAAGCACCTTGTGTAAGTGCAACCAAATATTTTTGCTGATCACCAGCAAAGATATATGCTTTTTTGTTCTCACCTTTTAAACCATTGCCTTCCCTATAAAAACCATTTACAGAAAGACGATAGCTACCAGCAGGCAATTTAACTTTTTGCGATAAGTGGAATTTTCTGGTACTTCCGATTGATGTACCTTCAACATTAGGATCAGGAGTCCATTGATAATAGAATTCAATGACAGGTACAGCACCGTCTGTTTTGTAGTTAGTGTAAGTGTATCCATCATCTCCATTACTCCACCCATCAAGGGAATTAAGATCAGCATTTGTGAGATACGTGTCTGTCACGTCCTCCTGCGCATAGAGATTTGATCCCCATGCGCCGACAATCAAAAGGATTGTCAAGAGTAAAAATTTCCTTTTCATTCTGAATCGTTTAAAGGTTAAGTAGTATGATAAAAACTAATAAAAAAGGCTAAAATATAAATATTTCCAAAATCGCTTCAAATATAGTAAAAAATCCACAAACTGCCATGTGTTTTACCAAAAAAAACGTTCAAACCAACAAGAATATTTGTTAAAAAGTGATTATTCCAACAAAAAAGAGCTAAAAGAACTTGACTTCCCCATAAAATGCTCAATAAGCACCAGTCATTCTCATGTGGAGAAGCCAATGCCCTTCCTAAACAAACATTGTTAAAAGGAGTCACAGAAGTATAAAAACAAGCCTATTTATTTTGTGTTACGATCGGTTTGCATTATATTTGCACGTAACAAAACATGAAGTCATGACGATATTTCCCTGTGCCAAGATCAATTTAGGCCTCAACATCGTAAACCGCCGTCCCGACGGTTACCATGATTTAGAGACCGTGTTCTACCCCATCCCCCTCTATGATGCCCTTGAGGTGCATAAGATGGACCACGACTTTCCCAGCGAGAGCCGTTGTGACATTCAGTTGTCGGGCATGGCCATTGATGGTGATGCCTCCGATAATCTGGTGATCCGAGCCTACAATCTCCTTTCAGCAGACTTTGAGTTACCCCGTGTTCATGTGCATCTCCACAAGGGTATACCCATGCAGGCTGGTCTTGGTGGTGGTTCGAGCGACGCAGCCTATATGATCAAGTTGCTTGATGAGCATTTTCATCTCAACATGGGTATAGCTGAGATGGAGCGGTATGCAGCCCGTTTAGGAGCCGACTGCGCCTTCTTCATAACCTCGGAAGTGGCCTATGCGCAAGGCATCGGCGAGATTCTTGAGCCCGCCGACGGGAGGTATGGCAACCTCGAGGGCTACTATTTAGCCTTGGTGAAACCCGACATCGCCGTTTCGACCCGTGAAGCTTTCTCCAATATTACCCCCCGCCACCCTGCAGAATGTTGCCGTCGGGTGGTTCACGACCCGATAGAGACTTGGCGCGGGCGTCTGACCAACGACTTTGAAGAGCCCATTTTCAAGCGCTATCCCCGTATCGGTGAGATCAAGGAACAACTCTACTCCACCGGCGCTCTCTTTGCACTGATGACCGGCAGCGGTAGCAGTGTGTACGGTATCTACCGTGACCGTCCAACCGGTTTGAACGAACTGTTTGGCGACTGTTTCACCACCGTTTTAGATTTATAATCATGGACAATCAGTCAGAATTGTTTCCCATCGTCGATGAAGAAGGCCATGTGACAGGCAGCATCCCCCGTGGTCGTGCCCATGATGGCAGCAAGATACTCCATCCTGTGGTGCACCTCCACCTGTTTAATAGCCATAACGACCTCTATCTTCAACACCGCCCAGCTTGGAAAGACATTCAGCCAGACAAGTGGGACACCTCGACAGGCGGGCATGTGGACTATGGCGAAACTGTGGCCTCCGCCCTTCGCCGTGAGGTTGGAGAAGAATTGGGTATCGCGGCCTTTGCCCCGACGTTTCTTGGAAAATACGTATTTGAAGGAGTCCGCGAGCGAGAACTGGTCTATGTCTACCGCACCACCTACGACGGCCCTATCTCACCCAATGCAGAAGAATTGTCTGGTGGCCGTTTTTTCAGTCAGGAAGAGATACTCCGCCGTATAGGCACCCAATTTTTCACCCCCAATTTTGAGGAAGAATACCTTCGTTTTTTCGGTTCATCTAAATAGTTTGGCACATTTTAAAGTTTGACACATTTATTTTAAAAATTAATAGTTTGGTACAACTTACAGTTTGGCACAATATCTGTAAGATTAGTTTTGAGTGATAATTATTGATTAGGAAGGCATATTGATTATTTATTAAGGTACAAAAGATGAACAACAACGTATTTTCGCCAAGAGTATCCGAAATCCTGTCGTTCAGCCGAGAGGAAGCTACGCGCCTGTCGAGCCCCCAAGTGGGTCCCGAGCATTTGCTGATGGGTATCCTCCGAGAGCATGGAAATGATGTGACGGTGCTGTTTTCTCATTTTTCCATCGACCTGCATGAGGTGAAAGAACGGTTGGAAGCGGAAGCCCACAAACGAGCAGGCACCCTTCCCTCCCATCCCCGTGAGCTGATTCTTGACGACCAAGCCAACAACATATTGAAATTGTCGGTTCTTGAGGCACGCCTGCAGCGCTCCAAGACCGTAGAGGTGCAGCACCTGCTGTTAGCCATTCTTCATGACAAAGTAGACAATGGTGCCAAACAGATTTTAGAAGAAAAGAACATGAATTACGAAGACGTATTGAGATATTATCAGAAGACCGCCAGCAATGTCAGCAACGGCATCGACCTTCCTGATGACACGGAAGAAGATGAAGATATGGGTTTTGGCATGTCTGGAAGCGGTCAGAAACGCGGCAGTGCTACTGCTCAGGAGCGCAAATCAGCTAGCAAGACCCCTGTATTGGACAACTTCTCGACCGACCTGACGAAAGCCGCCTCTGAGAGCAAGTTAGATCCTGTGGTGGGCCGTGAGAAAGAGATGCAGCGAGTGATGGAGATTCTCTGCCGAAGGAAGAAGAACAACCCCATCCTCATTGGAGAACCAGGTGTAGGCAAGAGCGCCATTGTTGAAGGCCTTGCCCAACTGATTGTCCGCCACCGCACGTCGCCCATTCTCTTCAACAGACGTCTGGTGAGCCTTGACCTCACCTCTGTCGTAGCCGGTACGAAGTATCGCGGACAGTTTGAGGAACGGATCAAGGCATTGATCAAGGAATTGGAACAGAATCCCGACATCATCGTCTTCATCGACGAGGTCCACACCATCATCGGAGCTGGTTCTACTCCCGGATCGATGGATGCCGCCAATATACTCAAGCCCGCATTAGCACGAGGCACCATCCAGTGCATCGGCGCCACGACACTCGACGAGTATCGCAACAGCATCGAGAAAGACGGAGCACTTGAGCGCCGTTTCCAGAAAGTGATGGTGGAGCCCACCAGCAGCGAAGAGACCCTTCAGATCCTTCAGAACATCAAAGACCGTTATGAGCAGCACCATCATGTGGACTATACCGACAGTGCGCTGGTGAGTTGTGTCAAACTGACAGAGCGCTATGTCACCGACCGCTCCTTCCCCGACAAAGCCATCGATGCTATGGATGAGGTAGGTGCTCGAGTACATTTGCAGCATGCCCAGATTCCCCCAGAGATTGCCGCCAAGGAGAAAGAGATAGAGGAAGTGACAAAGAAGAAATTGTCGGCTGTGACCAACCAGAACTATGAGTTGGCCGCCAGTTTCCGTGACAAGCAGACCCAGTTGGAAGAGGAACTGATCCAGATGAATGAAGCCTGGAGCAAAGGCGATGACGGTCATCGCGAGACCATCGGCGAACAAGAAGTGGCAGATGTGGTGTCGATGATGACCGGTGTCCCCGTTCAACGTATGGCCGAGGCAGAAGGTGTGCGTCTTCGTGAGATGGGTCCTCTTCTCAAGAAAGCCGTCATCGCTCAAGATGCCGCCATCGACAAAATGGTGAAAGCCATCCAGCGCAACCGTGTCGGTCTGAAAGACCCCAACCACCCTATCGGTGTGTTCATGTTTCTTGGTCCGACAGGTGTCGGCAAGACCTATCTTGCCAAGAAGTTGGCAGAACATATGTTTGGCAGCACCGATGACCTCATCCGTATTGACATGAGTGAGTTTACCGAGAGTTTCAATGTCTCTCGTCTGGTAGGCGCTCCTCCGGGATACGTAGGCTACGAAGAAGGTGGTCAACTGACGGAAAAAGTGCGCCGTCACCCCTACTCCATCGTATTGCTCGATGAGATAGAGAAAGCCCACAGCAATGTCTTCAACCTCTTGCTTCAGGTATTGGACGAAGGCCGTCTTACCGATGGCAATGGCCGTTTGGTGGATTTCCGCAACACGGTGATCATCATGACCTCTAATGCCGGCACCCGCCAACTGAAGGAATTTGGGCGCGGCATCGGTTTCAACACCGGCGGAGCTATGGGAATAAGTCTCAACGACAGTGACAAGGAACACGCACGGTCCATCATTCAGAAGAGTCTGAGTAAGCAGTTTGCGCCCGAGTTTCTCAACCGTCTTGATGAGATCATCACCTTTGACCAACTCGATATGGAAGCCATCAAGAAGATTGTCGACATTGAGTTAGGCAGTCTCATGAAACGTGTGGAAGCTCTTGGATATCATATCGAAGTGAGCGACGCTGCCAAGGAATTTGTGGCATTGAAAGGCTACGATGTGCAATTTGGTGCCCGTCCGCTGAAACGCGCTATCCAAGCCCATATAGAAGACGGTCTGTGTGAAAGGATTTTGGGAGGCGAGATCTCCCAAGGAGCCACTATTAAGATTGACAAAGATCCCGACCAAGAGTCATTAACCTTCAGTTGATATGACAGCCCAATTGACCACAGAGTTCATTCTTCGCCTGTTCGCCGCAGCCATCATGGGCGGTGTGATTGGCATGGAGCGCGGTTACCGCGCCAAGGAAGCCGGTTTCCGCACTCATTTTCTCGTTGCTTTAGGCAGTGCGATTTTTATGATTCTGTCGCAGTATGGTTTTGAGTCACTACTGACTCAGACGAGGGCCTCCGGACTGAATGTGCGTCTTGACCCCTCCCGTATAGCCGCACAGGTGGTCAGCGGTATCGGTTTCATCGGTGCCGGCACGATTATTTTCCAGAAGCATGTTGTCCGTGGCCTTACCACCGCTGCCGGCCTCTGGGTAACCTCAGCCATCGGTATGACCTGCGGAGCCGGTCTTTACACGTTGGCCATCGCCTCTACGGTGATGGTGCTGATCTGCCTGGAGATCCTCAATCTCTTCATGAAGAAGTTTGGCATGCGTAATGTCAGTGTCACCTTCTCTACAGACAGCATCAATGACGTGCGCCAGGCACTTGACAAGATGCGTTCCGACGGCATCGCCATAGACTCCTACAATCTGCGGGAGATGGTGGAAGGCACATCATCGAATTATGTTGTTTCCCTGGAACTCAATGTGAAGCGCAACAAATACGAATCATTGGTTTTCAGCATGATGGAAGAACTTGACGGCGTAAAGATCGAGAGCATCGAATAAGCATTTATCGGTCGGCAAGGCCCGCAGTCATATTTCCCCACAAAAAAATCCTTCAAGTCGTGAGCGGCCTGAAGGATTTTTTATTGAACATATCAAAAGATACGTGACTGAAGTATCAGAGATGCGCTATTGACGCGCCCTCAAAAGTCTTACTCTTTATCGAGCAGGATCTTCATCATCTCGACAGCAGCCTTGGCGACAGAAGTGCCAGGACCGAAGATGGCAGCGACACCAGCCTTATAGAGGAAGTCATAATCCTGAGCGGGGATGACACCACCAGCGATGACCATGATATCCTCGCGACCGAGACGTTTCAATTCCTCAATCAATTGCGGAATCAAAGTCTTATGACCAGCGGCCAAAGACGATGCGCCAACGATATGGACATCGTTCTCCACTGCCTCACGAGCAGCCTCTGCAGGAGTCTGGAACAAAGGTCCCATATCGACGTCGAATCCACAATCCGCATAGCCTGTGGCCACCACCTTAGCGCCACGGTCATGTCCATCCTGTCCCATTTTTGCCACGAAAATACGTGGGCGCCTGCCCTCTTTCTTGGCAAATTCCTCTGTCAACTCACAAGCTTTCTCAAAGTCGGAGTCATTTTTGCTTTCTGCTGAATACACGCCTGAAATAGTTCTGATAATCGCTTTATAACGGCCCACGATTTCCTCGCAGGCATCACTAATTTCTCCAAGAGTACACCTCAGCTGAGCAGCCTTCACTGCCAAGTCGAGGAGGTTGTCCTTGCTCTTGCGACCCTCGTTGAAGTCGCGCACGCATTCGGTGATGGCCTTGAGGGCCTCCTGGCATGCCTTTTCGTCGCGGGAACCTCTGACGGCGGCGAGCGACTCCTCCTGCTGCTTTCTCACAGCGGTGTTGTCCACTTCGAGGATGTCGATGGGGTCCTCGTGGTCGAGGCGGTACTTGTTGGTACCCACAATGGTTTGTACGCCGGAGTCGATGCG
>CADCQC010000045.1 GCA_902803455.1 uncultured Prevotellaceae bacterium | reverse complement strand
CTGTCGTCACCATCGCGAAATCAGCCCTCATATACGAATAGTCACCATCGCCCGTATCATAACGTTCAATTTCACATGACATGAGCGACATCAATGCCATCACCCCGAGGATTCGCAGAAAGGATTTTTTCATCTTGCGCTGAGATAATTGCGTGCAGGATTAGCATACATGGTCAGCATGTATTCCCACAGGAAATGATGGTCGGGCTGCGCCAATTGGATTTTTTCCATTTGCCGCTTCAGGTAGTCACCAAACGCCTCTTTTTCCTCCAGCGTATAATTCCCGGCATGGCTATTGCCACCCTCCAGCAGGTCGAGAGCGATATAGTTGACAGGATACAACCGGTAATGCCGGTGGATCTCACGGTCGATGTGCTTTGCCACTCTCTCAAAGATCTCACCTCTTGGCACATCCTCTAATGTCAGGAGGAAATCATCGATGCAGGGGGCACATTCGTAATGAATGCGACCCTTATACCCCATGATGCCCGTCTTCATGCTCATCACGTCCTCGCCCGGAGCCTTGTGGAAATCAACCGTGTCGCGCCTGCGTTGCATCTCCGCTGCCTTGAGGAAATCACAGGGGTCAAACTCATAGGAGATGGCCAGCGGCACGATATGCAGTTGCTGCAACCGTTCGATGACCGTTCCTTCCCCGCCCATAGCCATCATTTTGAGGATAGCCGGTTGGGTGCGGTCATCGGAGTCTTTCGCCCGCCCCTCCCTCTGTGCGATCCAGAGGCTCTGGTTTTTCTCTGTGATGGCGAAGTGCATGTATTCCGCCAGCCGTTTGCTGGCCACCATCATCTGCCGTGGCGGCAGTCCCCGTTCTACAATGAACGACTTGTTGACCCTGACCAGATCCCTCACCCACGGCAATGAGAGCAAGTTATCTCCGATGGCGATCTCGCAGGTATCACCGAACCCCACATCAATGAGGAGTTTGTCGAGCAATGCCGAATCGAGCACGATGTCGCGGTGGTTGCTCACGAAGGTGAACCTTTTATTCACATCGACAGCGGAGGCATCCATGTCGCATCCTGTGCTGGCCTTCTGGAGCAGTTGCTGCAGGAAGCCATAGCAAAAGGTCTTTTGGAATTCAAGGTTGGTGCCACATTGTCTCATTTTGGCACCGATGGCCTGAGCAGGCACACCGGGATAGAGATAAGCCAGCACAGCGATGAAGCTCGGGTCGGCCAACAGCCTGTCATAGGCCTCTGGCAACTCCTCTGGCTCAAAAGGCCTGATGGTGTTGAAATTTTCTGGGATGTTCATGGTGTCAAGGTATCGGTTGGTCAGAATTGATTCTCCACGATTTCAGTGAGCACGTCGGTGATGTTGAGTCCGGCGGCCCTCACCTGTTGAGGAATGAAACTGGTGGCAGTCATACCCGGTGTGGTATTCACCTCCAGCATATTGATCTTGAGTCCTCCCTCCCCGTTGGGTGTGAGGATATAGTCGATGCGTATGATGCCGTTGCAATGCAGGATGTCGTAGATGGTGCTGGTCACCTCTGCCACTCTCTTGGCCACATCGTCGGGAATACGCGCAGGTGTGATTTCCTGCACCTGTCCGTTGTATTTTGCGTCATAATCGAAAAACTCATTGTTGGTCACCACTTCAGTGGCAGGGAAGACGACAGATTTCTCCTTCGTCTTGTAGCATCCGATAGAAATTTCGATACCGTCGAGATACTGTTCCACCATCACCTCGTCGCTTTCCATCATGGCTTTTCTGAGCGCAGGTGCGAGTTGGTCGATATTTTTCACTTTCGACACGCCGAAGCTGCTTCCGTCGTTGGCAGGTTTGACAAAGCAAGGCATCCCCACTTTTTCGAGGATCTCCTCATCGCTGACCAGGTTCTCATACCCTCTTCTGATGAGGATGCTCTCCGCCACGCTGACGCCATAGGAGCGCATGTACTGGTTGAGGACAAACTTGTCGAATGTCAGCGCCTCGACAAGTACGCCGCTCGTGCTGTAAGGCAGATCGATAAGGTCGAAATATCCCTGCAAGATACCATTTTCACCAGGTGTGCCATGGATGGTGATATATGCATAATCGAAGATGACCTTTTTCCCTTTATCTATGAAGGTGAAATCATTCCGGTCGATTTTTGCTGTGGTACCATCATCAAGGTTTGCCCGCCAATCCAGTCCTTTGATGTCGACGATATATACCTTGTAACGTTCTTTGTCGAAGAAAGAATAGAGGCCTTGTGCCGACCTCAGCGACACATCGTGCTCGGAAGAGTCACCTCCGCAGACGATAGCAATCGTTCTCTGATAATTATTCATGAATACTATTATATATATTATAATGTACGTGATAACAAGTTCACAATTTATGTTCATTTCCCTTCATGTAGGTGCGCCATTTTGTGATGAGCGCATCAAGGTCGGCAGGCAATGGCGAGTTGAAATCAAGTTGCTCACCTGTGACGGGATGTCTGAATCCCAGCGTCTGCGCATGGAGTGCCTGCCGTGGACACACCTTAAAACAATTGTTGACAAAAGCCTTGTAGGTGGCACTTCTCTCTCCCCGTAGGATTTCCGTACCTCCATACCGCTCATCACCGAAGAGCGGATGTCCGATGTGCCGCATGTGTGCCCTGATCTGATGGGTCCGTCCTGTCTCCAGCACACATTCCACGAGAGTGACGTATCCCAGTCTTTCCATCACCCTGTAGTGTGTGACGGCCGGTTTACCGATCTCCGAATCCGGAGGTGTGACCGTCATCCTCAGCCTGTCTTTAGGATCGCGTCCGATATTACCCTCGATGCGTCCGGTATCCTCAGTGAGGTTTCCCCACACCAGCGCCACATAACTGCGGTGTGTGGTCTTATTGAAGAACTGCAGTCCGAGGTTGCTTTTGGCCTCTGGTGTCTTGGCCGCCACGAGCAGTCCTGTGGTATCCTTGTCGATGCGGTGAACGAGTCCGACCTCCGGGTCGTTGGGGTCATACGCTTTCATGTCGCGCAGATGCCATGCGATGGCATTGACAAGCGTGCCGGTAAAGTTGCCACATCCTGGATGCACCACCATGCCAGCAGGTTTGTTGATGACCATCAGTTGGCTATCCTCATAGACGATGTCAAGCGGGATGTCCTCTGCCACGATGGACGTCTCGAAACGCGGTCTGTCGAGCATGAGCGTTACCACATCACCAGGCCTCACCTTATAGTTGCTTTTGACAGGCCGGTCGCCCACGTGGACGAAACCGGCGTCGGCCGCCTTCTGTATGCGGTTTCGGCTGGAATGCTGCAGTTTCTCGCACATATACTTATCGACGCGCACGGGCACCTGTCCCTTGTCGACGACAAACCTGTAGTGCTCATAAAGTTGGGGGGAGTCGTCCTCCAATTCTTCCAAATCCAATAGCGTCTCGCTCATGCTGCAGAAGGAAGATTTGGGATTACTCGGATTTAGCGGGAGCCGGCACGTTGCCAGAAGGGATGGCCGGGGTATTCGACACGGTGGGAATATCAAGCGGTTTGACCACGGTCGACACATTGGTGGGAGTGGCATTCTCTTCAGCGGCATGCTCCTCTCTCACCTCTGTCTGTCTTCTGTAGTGCTGCCTTGTACGCTTTGGCTCCTCCACTTCTTCCTCTTCTTCTCCGAAGTAGTAATTGTTGCTGTCGATATAGGTGACCGCCTCGTTCATATCGCGTCGTCCGTCACCCACCTGCATGATCAGCATGTCCTCTATCGACACCCGGTCGCCGGCGGCGAGTTGCTTGCCCTGGCATTTGATACCATAGACCCATTCCCGCTCCCCGGGGATATATTCCGGCTCTCCCACCTGGAAACCGAGGGCCGACAGTTTCGACTGTGCGTCACGCATGGAACTGTTGTCGATGACATCGGGCAACGGTCTTCTTGGTATCGACGGTGCGTTGATTTTCACGTAGACCATGCGCCCTGGTTTGACGATATCTCCCTCGAGCGGTGACTGTTCAAGGATGCAGTCAGGCGGCAGCGTCTTGACATAGTCAGTATCACTGACGACGATGTTGAGATGCACTTTGTCGAGCATATCTTCAGCATCGTTGTAGGACTTGTGGAGGATGGATGGCACCTCCACAGTCTGTCCGTGGTGGGTATAAAGGTCGAGACCATATTTGAGTCCGAGGATCAGCAGCAGGACGATAACAGCCATCGCCAGCAAGTTGAGCCATATATACGGACTTAATACCTTTTTAAAGAAATTCTTTGCTGTCATGTACATTATTCTTTACGCGTGCGGGGAGACACGTCACTATAAAATGCAAAGATACGACGAAACGGCCTAACTTCAAAACAAAATGCCGTTTTTTTGGCTTTTGTCTTTTGTCGGGTGTGTGATTGTGCCGTTTACTGATCCCGAGAAGGAACTGTAGACCATTGCGAGGCGCCAGCCGGCATGATCGTTCAAGGCCAAAAAAAACAGGAAAAAGCCTTGCCCCTTCCTGCTCTTGTCTTTTAGGATGTGCTTACTTTCCGTGATGCTCATCCGATACCGTCAACTTCTTGCGGCCTTTAGCGCGGCGTGAAGCCAGCACTCTACGGCCGTTTTTGGAGGCCATTCTCTCGCGGAAACCGTGCTTATTGACTCTCCTGCGGTTGTGGGGCTGGAATGTTCTTTTCATCTTGCTTGTTATTTATTTGTTGATATTTCTCACTTTGGGCTGCAAAAGTACTCATTTCTTTTTGAATCACCAAGAATTTATGAGAATTTTCACTGATAATGATATGTTTTTTCAATTATTTGCTTACCTTTGCACCATAAATAAGTGCAAATACATCACAACAATCCAAGAATAAGACAATGATTAAATCACAAGACATCAAGAAAGGCACTTGCATCCGTATGGACGGCAAGTTGTATTTTTGCATCGATTTCCTGCACGTGAAACCAGGAAAAGGTAACACCATCATGCGCACCACATTGAAAGATGTGGTAAGCGGCCGCGTGCTGGAGAAGCGTTTCAACATCGGCGAGGCACTGGAAGACGTCCGCGTGGAGCGCCGTCCCTATCAGTATCTCTATCTGGAGGGTGAAGATTTCATTTTCATGAACCAGGAGACCTACGACCAGATTCCCATCGCCCGTGATCTCATCACCGGTGTAGACTTCATGAAAGAAGGCGACGTGGTGGACGTGGTGAGCGATGCCGACACCAACACCATACTCTATGCAGAGATGCCTGTGAAGACCATCCTTCGCATCACTCACTCCGAGCCAGGTATAAAAGGTGACACAGCCACCAACGCCACGAAACCCGCCACCCTGGAGACCGGTGTTGAAGTGCGCGTGCCGCTGTTCGTGGATGAGGGCGACCTGATCCAGGTCGACACCCGCGACGGCAGTTACCTGCAGCGTATGAAGGAATAATCTCCTCGATGAAGGCCGGACGGCACTCCTGGCATCGGGCGCATTCGCCTTGCCCGAGGATGTCGTCCGGCCTTTTCCTTTTTCTCACCCCATATCAAGGCAGTTTCCACTCAGATGCGATATTCTATCATCGTGCCCGTTTACAACCGTCCCGACGAGGTGGACGAGTTGCTCGATAGTCTCACGCGGCAGACCTTCAAAGACTTTGAGGTGGTGATCGTGGAGGACGGTTCCTCCTCTCCCTGTCAGGATGTTTGCAAGCGATATGCCGACCGACTGACGCTCCGTTACCTTCTCAAGCGGAATACCGGCCCAGGCCTGAGCCGTAACTATGGTGCAGAACGGTCAAACGGAGAATATCTGATCATTCTCGACTCCGACGTGGTCCTCCCTGAGGGATATCTTGCCGCTGTGGAACAGGAGTTGTCGGCCACCGGTGCCGATGCTTTCGGCGGTCCCGACAAGGCCCATGCCTCTTTCACCGACATTCAGAAAGCCATCTCCTATTCGATGACGAGTTTCTTCACCACCGGCGGAATCCGCGGCGGCAAGAAGAAACTCGACAAATTTTATCCCCGCTCCTTCAACATGGGCATTCGTCGTGACCTCTACCTGCGTCTGGGTGGTTTCTCGAAGATGCGCTTTGGTGAGGACATCGACTTCAGCATCCGCATTTTCGAGTCAGGCAGCCGTTGCCAACTCTTTCCCACTGCGTGGGTGTGGCACAAGCGGCGTACCGACTTCCGCAAGTTTTTCCGCCAGGTGTACAACAGCGGCATCGCCCGTATCAACCTGGAAAAGCGTCATCCCGGCACAATGAAACTGGTGCACCTGCTTCCGACGGTCTTCACCGTCGGGGTGATCGCGCTGATCCTCATCTCCGCCGTTGGCCGCGCGATGATGTATTACGACGCTCCCCACTGGCGCACCTGGTATCTTGTGTGCGCCCTGCCGTGGATCCCCATCCTCTTATATTGTCTTCTCATCTTTATCGGCTCCAGCATCAGCAACAAGAGTCTGAAGGTGGGGCTGCTCTCCATCCCCGCCGCCTTTGTGCAACTCATGGGCTATGGTTTCGGTTTCATAGAAGCCTGGTGGAAGCGATGCGTGAGGAAGCAAGACGAGTTCACGGCTTTTGAGCACAATTTTTATAAATAGTCCTCCGTCCTCTTCCGAAGAAGCACCAGACAAGTCCCATGACCACCAAACTCAACATCAACCAATGGGCACCCGAGGACCGTCCCCGCGAACGGTTCATGCAACTGGGTGCCTCAGCGCTCAGCAAAGCCGAACTGCTGGCCATCCTTATCGGTTCCGGCACGCCCAAAGAAAGTGCCGTCGACCTGATGAAACGTGTGCTGAGCGACTGCGACGACAATCTGAACACCTTAGGCAAGAAAAGCCTGAGCCAGTTGATGGAATACAAAGGTATCGGCGAGGCAAAGGCTGTGACCATCCTTGCCGCCTGCGAACTGGGCAAACGCCGTTCGCTGGAGGAAGTGGCACGGCGCAAGGTCATCAACAATCCGACCGAGGTATACAACTACATGCATCCCATCATGCAGGACCTGGACCGCGAACAGGCATGGGTGCTGCTGCTCAACCAAAGCTTCAAACTCATCAAGGCAGAACAACTCTCGACGGGCGGCATCAGCGAGACCGCCGTCGACGTCCGCCAACTCATCAAAGCCGCGGTGCTCAACAACGCCACGGTCGTCGCCCTGGCCCACAACCACCCCAGCAACAACCCCAATCCCAGCAGTGATGACGACCGGCTCACACAACGGGTGAAGAAAGCCTGTGAACTGATGCGCCTCTACCTGCTCGACCATGTGATTGTGTGCGACGGCACCTACTACTCCTATCATGACCACGGTAGGCTATAGGCCCGTCAAAATAAATCTGAAAATATTTTGCATTCCGCCCTTCTTTCACTATTTTTGCAAAAGAATTCAAAAGGTCATCATCATGAACACAACTCCCCACACATCCGAAACACCCGGCAATCCTTCAGAAGCTGTCATGTCATGCGTCTCGTCATGGCCATGCCTGAAGAGCGGCATCCATTACAACTATCTGGTAGACTACCACTCCTATAATGGCTTTGGCACCTACAACCTATCGCCGGAGGAATGGGACAACCGTGAGATGATCTACAATTTCAAGAACAACTCCGAGCTCACCGACCCCATCTCTCACCGCCAGGCGATGACCAAGGCCATCGAACTGCTGTTGCCGTTATTGGAGCGCACTTTTGGCGATCGCCTTCCTCTGCTCACCCTGGTGTGCATCCCCGCCTCTACAGCAGAGAAGACCGCTGCCCGTTTTGATGAATTCTCAGAACAAGTTTGCACCTCCACCGGCATGGGCAACGCCTATCCCCACATTCATGTGGTGGTGGATGGAGAATCCAAACATTTAGGTGACAGCCACCTGCCCCAATACTCCCTTGATGAAGACTTTTTCAAAGACCGCCTGGTATTGCTTTTCGATGACATTATGAGCACCGGCGGGAGCATCAGCGCCTTTGCCGAACAGATGTCGTCGACAGGTGCCAAGGTGGTGGCTGCCGTGGTATTGGGCAAGACGGTGGGCAGGCATAAAGACTGACAACAAAACCAACAGCATGACACAAGAAGAGAAGACCAAGATAGAGGAAAGGATCGTTGACGTGCTACGCACGGTTTTCGACCCCGAGATACCCGTCAACATCTATGACCTCGGACTGATATACCGCATCGAACTGCACGATGACGGCACACTTGATATCGACATGACGTTCACCGCTCCCTCATGTCCCCAGGCTGATTTTATATTCGAGGACGTGAGGCAGAAAGTAGAATCCGTGACAGGTGTCACGTCAGCCAACGTGAACATGGTGTTTGAGCCCGTCTGGGACCTGAGCATGGCCACAGAAGAAGTGAGGATGGAATTAGGTTTCGATTGAGCGATGAACAAGAACGTCTATTTTCTCTCCGATGCCCATCTGGGTTCGTTAGCCATCGACCACCAGCGCACGCAGGAGCGTCGTCTTGTGCGTTTTCTTGACAGCATCAAGCACAAGGCTGCCGCCATCTACCTTTTAGGCGACATGTTTGACTTCTGGGACGAATACCGCTATGTGGTGCCGAAAGGCTTCACCCGTTTTTTGGGTAAGTTGTCGGAACTCACCGACATGGGAGTGGAAGTACATTTCTTCACCGGCAACCATGACCTGTGGACCTACGGCTATCTGGAAGAGGAATGTGGACTTATCGTGCATTACCAGCCAGTGACGACCGAGATCTACGGCAAAGTATTCTATCTGGCCCATGGCGATGGACTTGGCGATCCCGATACCCAGTTCAAGTTGCTCAGGCGTCTTTTCCACAACCGCACCTGCCAAGTGTTGCTCAACGCCGTCCATCCCCGTTGGGGTATGTGGTTGGGCAAGACCTGGGCGAAGAAAAGCCGTCTGAAGCGTGCTGACGGCAAAGAGCCCCCCTATCAGGGAGAGGACAAGGAACATCTGGTGCTCTTCACCAAGGAATACATGAAGACCCACACCGACATCGACTATTTCATCTATGGTCACCGGCATATCGAACTGGACCTGTTTCTCTCTCGCAAGACACGCATGCTGATCATCGGCGACTGGGTGTGGCAATACACCTATGTGGTGTATGACGGCGAGCATCTCTTCCTGGAGGAATATGTGGAAGGCGAGAGCCGTCCATGACCATGACCCCTCCCATCCTCTGAAGTAGACAAGATTCCAAAAAAAAGATAATATTTTAAAAAAAACGGCCGTCATTGCTAAAAAACTGACGGCCGTTTCAAGTTTTGCATTATCTTTGTCACCGAAGACAGACGATGTCTCTGCAAAAAACATTCATTCAAACCCATTCAAACCCATTATTTCATTATCATTATGAGAAAAATCATCATATTCACCGTTTTCACGCTGTTCACCTGCATGTCGGCAAGTGCGCAGATGACCAAGAAGGAATCCGGCAACGGCCCTTTGAAGGACCGCGTATCGAATTTCTGGAACAAGACCAAGAAATCCCTCGACAAGATCGTGGATAAGGTGTCCGACGATATCGCTTCTGATGCCAGCGGTCTCCGCTTTGTGAAAGGAAAATATTACATGAACGTCTACGACAAGAATCTCTATAAAGGCAATGATGCCGGTCAACTGCGCGACCTATGCCTAAAAGAGTTCATGGCCAAATATCCTTCTG
>CADCQC010000044.1 GCA_902803455.1 uncultured Prevotellaceae bacterium | reverse complement strand
TTGCCGCCCTTTGTGGCGTGGCTTGTCTGCTGGTTCCCATCCAGATGGTGAGCCAGACATGGGACGACCATGACCGCAGCGACCGTTACACCTGCCGCGACTTTGGCCAAAACTACCTGATGTCTCTCCAAGACCAGGGCTACCCCATCATCTTCACCAACGGTGACAACGACACCTTCCCCCTCTGGTATAACCAGGAGACCGAAGGCAACCGCACCGACGCCCGTGTGTGCAACCTGAGTTATCTGCAGACCGACTGGTATATCGACCAGATGCGCCGTCCGGCCTACGAATCGCCGAGCGTGCCTATCTCATGGCCACGCTATGACTACTGTTCCGGCACCAACGACGTGGTGAGCGTGCATCCCGAACTGGAGAATGCGATCAGAGAACTCTATGAAAATTATCCCGAAGAGGCCAAAAAGGCCCTCGGCGACAATCCCTACGAACTGAGCAACGTGCTCAAGATCTGGGTTCGCGACGATGTCACTGAGCAACAGCGTGAAATTAAGAAAGTCATCCTTAACTATATGGGACTGGAGGACAACATGCACGTCGTGCCTACCGACACGCTCACCATGCCCATCGACAAAGAGGCGGTGCGCAAGAGCGGCATGATGCTCGTCAGCGACTCCATCCCCGACCAGATGATTATCTCGCTCCAAGGACGCAGAAGTCTCGGCAAGGGCGACCTGATGATGCTGGAGATGATCAAGCAGTGCAACTGGACAAGACCGATCTTCGTGGCAGTCACCGTGGGCGAGGAGAACTACATGAACCTGGGCGACAACTTCATCCAGGAAGGTCTGGTCAACCGCATCACGCCATTCAACACCAAGAACAATGAGGAGGCGCGCTTCGATGCAGAGAAGACCTACGACTACATGATGAACAAATTCAAGTATGGTGGCATCGACAAGAAAGGCATCTATCTCGACGAGACGGTCTCACGTATGTGCGCCACACACCGCCGCCTCTTCGCACAACTCGCCCTCACCCTGCTCAATGAGGAGAAGGTGGACAAGGCACGCAAAGCCCTTGAGCGGTGCGAGAAAGAGATACCGGAGTATAACCTGCCCTACGACTTCATCAATGGTGGCGTGGATATGGTGTCAGGATGGAACGGTGTGGGCAACACCAAGCGGGCCAAAGAGATCGCAGACCACATGTGGAACAACTCCGTCCAGTATCTTAAATGGTACATGGCTCAGAGTCCTTCCTACCTGAAGGCATCTTCCCGTGAGTGTCAGTTGCAGTTCTATACGATGAACGGGCTTGTGGGGGTCATGCAAGATGCTGATGAGGCATGGGCTAACAGCCACTCACAACAACTCAACGAGCTCTACTATAAGTTGGAGAAACTCACGAATACGGCTTACTAAAAAGTCTGTTGTTCTGAACTGAATAGGAGAAAAATAGCGAAGCCATCATGATATTAGAGCAACCATCCTTCTTTCTGCGATGGATCTTTCCACAGGCGCTCTGGCGCATGGACAAGGAGGAGCGTGCCGTATATCTCACCTTTGATGATGGCCCCATCCCTGAGGCGACACCCTTCATCCTCAGCACGTTGCGGCAGTTTGATGCCAAGGCCACCTTCTTTATGGTGGGCGACAACGTGAGGAAATATCCTCATCTCTACCGCCGTGTAGTGGATGAAGGGCATCAGGTGGGCAACCACACCTTCCACCATTTAGGCGGATTCAAGCATCTCACCTCCACGTATGTGAAGGATGTGGAACAAGCCAACGAGTTGATCGGTGCCCACTTGTTCCGACCACCTCATGGTATCATGCGGCATTCGGAATATCGGGTGCTCCGCCGCAAATACAAGATTGTGATGTGGGATCTGGTGACCCGCGACTATTCCAAATGGCTCACCGCCGAAGATGTGGTGCGCAATGTGAAGGAGTTTACCCGCAACGGATCCATCATCACCTTTCACGACTCCCTCAAGAGTATCGACAAACTGCAAACAGCCTTGCCCGCAGCGCTCTCATGGCTCTGCGAGCAAGGCTATACCTTTAAGGTCTTTGAATAGATCGCCTAGATTATCCTAGTTTTTTCCTAGTTTTACTAGGTCTAGGATTTCCTAGTTTTTCCTATAATCACTTCTTCTTCCACTCATAATCACAATACTGCCAGCCCATCTCTTGATAGAGGTGGTTGAGCCGTTGCTGACGCTGCTTGTAATCGGCGTAGTTTTTCTTCTCGGGCATCATCCACTGCACTTCGGAGAGTGCTCCCATACGCGGAAGCACCTGATACTCAGCAAATTCCTCCGTATACACATACTCTGTCCACAGATTGGCCTGCAGACCGATGATATGCTCTCGGGCAGCAGCGGGCAGGCTGTCGGGCGCGGGCTCAAAAGAATAGACCTTCTCCAACGGCACATAGCCGCCAATGAGCAGCGGTTTGTTCCAAGTATCCTCAGGGATCTGGTAATAGTCAAAATAAAACCATCCCGTGGGCACCATGATCACATCGTGACCCTTCTCCGAGGCGGCAAGCCCCCCTTCCTGTCCACGCCAACTCATGATGGTCGTGCTGGCGTTGACATTACAGTCGAGGAGCTCATCCCATCCGATGGCCTTGCGCCCCTTGCTGTTGAGGTATTTCTCCACCCGTTTCATGAA
>CADCQC010000043.1 GCA_902803455.1 uncultured Prevotellaceae bacterium | reverse complement strand
TTCATTTCTAATGGTATATTGGAATACTTTCTCAAGATGTCATCATTCCTCTTGCCCTTCTTCCTCCGACTCATAGATGGCTGCTGCCTCCAGGTGCATGTCGTGGATCTCGTCGGCCAGCCATCTTGGGGTAAGCACCTTTACCTGGCTTCCAAGACTCATCAGGTGGTTGCTGAAATCTATCGTCGGACGCATGTAGAATTCGAAATCTGAAAAATGCTCTCCCTCGACAATCTCATGTTGGCTCTTGTGTATGGGCAGGTCTCTCAGATAGTATCTTTGGATGCCGTATGCCCTGATGACGATCCGCTCAGCCATGGTGTCATCGCCGACAAGCACGCCATAGCACTCATCGAAGTATTCATGGGCATCAAAGTCTGGGGTTATCCTGAATTTGATGTCGGTCAGTTCCATGTTAAGAATCCTGTCGAATGAGAACATCCCGAAGTAGTCTGACTCTGGCTTATCCTCCGTCGCGTCACGGTGAAAGTGCCCCAGGATATACCACCGTTGCTTGAAGAGCTTGAGACAATAGGGCTCGAAGTTCAGGTGGTTGGGATTGTCGGTGCCGTACTTCCTGTAATCCACTGCAATCCTCACGCTCCTCTTCATCGCTTCGATGACCATCCCCAGATAGCCTTCCTCTGCGGGGACTGACTCCAGCAAGATCCTTTTTTGCATCGACAGACTCTCGCTGATGATGTTATTGACGGAAAGCGTAGAGAGAAGCCAGTTCTGCACACTGTCATTCTCCAGCACCTCATCGTTGCCGATGTAATACTTGTAGCCATTCTGACGGTCACACTCGATATAGATGCCGAACATGTCCTCAATGGCATCCTTATGCCGGTTGAAGGTGGAACGGGCAAGTTCCACTCCCTCACTAAGGGAACTTCGAAGCCATTTCTCCTGGATCTCCGAAAATGTGATTTTCTTGGCACTGTGAATGGTTTCCACAAGCCAGATGTATTCCTTGAATTTGGATGCAGTTTTCATACTCGTTAAATAACTACATGGGCACTTGGATGTGTGTGGTCATCCGTGGCTCAGTTGTCAGTCCTATGGAATTTCATACCGTCCCATTTCAACGTCATAGTGGTTATCTTTGTCCCTTCATAGATCTTTACGATGATGTCCTTTCCCATTCTGGGGAGTTCGAAGATGACCATCGGTTTCACCTCATACCATTTGTTATATTCCTCTTCTGTCATTTGAATGACCTTTGGGGGATTTGAATAGGATATAAAATAACTTTTGGTGTCGCTGTTATACCCATAACTGGATGGCCCCGTTTCCTTTTCTGTCAGACAGCACTCAATAGGATCTGTATCCAATTCTTCCCATTCGTGATTGGCAGGATTGTATAGACTGGTTTCTAAATAGGTACATTCTGTAAATACAGGCTTGCCTTCGCATATGCAGACGCTATTCCATGCCACCAATTGTTTGCCGTCACTGCGGTTCCAGTAGCACATCTCCACATACGTGTGATCATCGATGTCTGAACGATTACTTTCGAAGCGGAAATAGCCGTTCTTGGTATCAAGAATGATTTTCTCACCCTTTTTTTGGGGCTTGCCTTTCAGGTATCGTTGCCAGGCATCATGCACGGTACCTACCAGTTCGCCTTCTGGCTCACTTAATTGGCCATTAACAATTTCTTTGATTGTCAAGCGGTTACCCTTTCCTTTCTTTGTGGTCTGAGCACTGATGCTGCAGCATAGCATCATCAAAAAGAATGCGAATAATGTCGTTTTTTTCATAGAGCAATAATGATTGAAAAGTTGTAGGGTTTCATGGCTCACTTATCCGAATAGATGCTTCAGAACTTAAGCCACTGAAAGGTTGCGTATAAAGATGTCACTTCAAAAAGTCAGCATGAATAGCACACACCTTAAATGATAAAGAGCGATTCCCCACTACGAGAAACCGCTCTTTTTATGCTAAACGAAGATCTAACTATCGTGAGGTAGGGGATAATAGCAACGATGCTGTTAGCCCATCACGACGGTCACCTCATGATGACCTGGCTCATAGCGGATGACATTGCCTTCCACCGGAGCTCCGTCAACTTCCATGCAGAGCACACCCTTGCTCACGCCTTTGGGGTTGGTGATGCGGATGCGATACTCGGCGTCACGGAACTTGCGCTTCACAGAATACTCTTGGG
>CADCQC010000042.1 GCA_902803455.1 uncultured Prevotellaceae bacterium | reverse complement strand
GTGAGGTCTTGCTTGGTCTCTTGTTTAACAATCCATTCATACTCAGTAATTTAGGAAAAACGACGGGAGGTCTTGGCAAAAAACATTGCAATTCACATAATAATTCACAATTTACAATACTCAATCCTCAATTATTCCTCAGAATTTACTGATTTCTGCCATAAAAGAAGGGCGCCTGCTATAGGTCTCACGGAAGAATTCTGCCAACTGATGTGCCGATTCCTTTCCTCCTGTTATTTTCTGCATTGCATTCATTGACTGCCGAATACGGATGTAATGTTTGGCTCCCATGTTACGATAAGCATAGTCTTTGAGCATAGTGACATATTCTGTCAGGATTTCGGGCGCATGTTCTTTGTTTACCTTTTGGGCATAGTTGTCGTACAATCCCAATGTGCGATGGTCTTTTCTCATCAAGAGACGGAACAGCCGTTCGCCATCATGCTCAGCCACATATATGTCGGCCTCTATGCTTTCATAGAGCCATACGTTCATATTTGTCTGGGTCAGTAGTTCTTGAAGAAAATCAGACCACTTCCCTTTAGGAACAAGTTTTTTCAGACGATTATAATTCTTCATAGAACCTCTCTCGCTGATGAACAATTCGCGGCAGACATTCTGCTGATTCTGTCGGTCACCCATTTTGTCGTAGATGTCGTACTCTATTTCAAGCCAAACGGTTCTTCTACCTGAATCCGATTTGCTCCCATCTTCTGCCAGGGAAAGTGCTGCTTTCAGTTCACCAGCATCTATCAACCTTTGAATTTCATCCTTTCTGATTCCTGGCAGATACAGATATTTTTTGATGGTTTCATCGGCATCTTGAAGACGGTTCATTTTTACGAGTAGTTCAGCCTTCTTCCTGACATATTCTTCCAATTCGCTTTCTCGTGTCGTTTCGCGCATCATTTCGTCAATCATATTAAGTATGGTCTCGTTTGATTGAGATGCTGCCAAAGCCTCACGCAACAATTTGTTGATGTCTATATAATCATACTGATGAAGATTGGACTTCACCGTCATTCTAAGCAACGAAATAGTCCTGTCTTTGTCTGACTGGAGAATATTCTTGTCAGCCAATGCGTCGACCATCAGCTTACCATAGTCCTCGAATATTTCACTAATGGCATATTCCTCCATCTCGTCTACATAGTTCAGGTCTTCTTCTCTGCCCAACTCAAACATACGCGTGGCAATTTGGAGAGCAGCCTGAGCATTACCCATTTCCAATAAACGACGTGCATCCTTCAATACCTCAGAGCCTACTTTAACCACGTTTTTCCAATCTGTCACGTCATACCTGTGCCATCTGTCACCGACGTTCATTGTATCCATGAAAGCATACTCTAATCGGGATAAGGAATCTGATGCGCCTTTCTTCTTGTTAAGATATTTCTTCACAAGGAAGCGTGTTATATCTTCTCCAAACTGCTGATGGGTTTTGGCGTAATTGCCAACGAAAGACTTCAAGTCTTCCATTGAAGCCAGTTCCAATAACTTGTCAAATTCACTTTTTTCCATCTATATTATCCCAATACCGTTTTAAGTTTTCAAATCGTTGATAGATATTTGTTTCATACATAGATACGTTGCCCTCATAGTAAGGATTGGCAATCATACGCGAAACTTTATTGAAGTCACCGCAGGCACCGAGGTCGACAAGTTCCGTTGCAAACATCTCCCGAAGTTCAGGAAGCAGTTCTTTTGCTTGTATGTCAATCAGGTCATTAAGCATCATTCCAGCCAAGACATTGTCTATCCATTGTGTTTTTGGCAGCATCTTTGTGGCAAAGCGGATAGCTTCGCGGAACCATTCTATTACTTCATTGCGTCGTTGGGGCTGTGCAATTGCTATATAAGCTACGGCACTGAATACATGGCATTTAAAGAACGTTTCAAGACCTTCCTCCTTGATGAAGTTCATGAGCGTATCAAGTTTATTTTGGCCGAGCAAATAGAGAGTAGGTACAATGATTTCGCTGCCGTAATCGCCAAAATGATAGTCCCTGAATTCGAGAGACTGGCGTAGCGTTTCCAGCACCACATTGAGGCTGCTTTCCTCATTGCCCACTTCGCCTAACAAGATAATGCAATTAGGTATGATGCCAGTATAACCGTTAGGGTCGTACTCGTCGGGAATGCCATCACAGGTTTGTCCGATATGGTAAAGTACCATTTGCTCAAGATCACGACGCAGGGTATCGTGTGGTAATGCCAGGATTCGACTAATCAGTTCTTCGGGCAGATACATGGCATTTTTCGTGTCCTGCAATTCTTGGTAGAGCCATCCTGGACTTTCGAGTTGGAGTGTTTTGGGGTAGTCAGGATGGTGGTAAGTATATTTCGTATTGGGACCATAACTCTTGAAAAGCGGACTATCTTTATAATTTTCCATTTTGTCAAGAATTTCTTCTTCACTCAAGTCTGCGTCTTCATAGTCGGTCTTCACGGTAAACGTATAGTTTCCTTCGCCCAGATTCTTCTTCAATAAGGGAAGGTAGCGACTGAGTTCCAAGTTGTTGTTAGCCATCAGCCAGTGCTTGCCATTGTGTCCAAACTCATATTCTATCAGCGGTACTTCGTCGGTATCCTCCTCAAGCATATATTTCGTGATGGCAAATGACTTGTCTGGTGCAATGCCTGCTTCCTCCGCCCAGGCGATAGCACCATACACCCAGTTGTGAGCTTCCTCGTATGAACACTCGATGATGTTAGGCATACGGTCCAACATTTCTTCCAACTCATCTTCTTCAAGTCTGAGGCGATAGAAGGAGTCTTTCACGCCAAGGCAGAAGATGTCTATCAGATAAAAAGCAACACTGATGCGTCCGCCTGTATGTCGACGAGTGACTACCACGTATCCCTCGCCATATTTGTGCATATCCTCTGAGACAAAACATGTGCCTATCTCCAATGAACGAGCACGTTGTTTCATAAACTTTTCGGGTGACAAGAATTGCTGTCCTGTCTGCTGGTTCTTTTGTTTTTTCTTTGCCATGATCTCTATTTTGATTATGGTGCAAAGATACG
>CADCQC010000041.1 GCA_902803455.1 uncultured Prevotellaceae bacterium | reverse complement strand
TGGTTGCGTGACGGCCGCTATCTGCGCCTGAAGAACCTGGATATCGGTTATACCCTCCCCAAGACCTGGACCGGAAAAGCACATATCAACGATGTGCGCTTCTTCCTGCAGGCCACCAACCTGTTCACCCTATCAAAATTCGACACCTGGGACCCAGAAATGGGCAGCAGCGACGGTCAGAAATATCCTATTACGAAAGCCGTCACGATGGGCGTTCAAATTAACCTATAATACAGCATGACTATGAACAAGAAACAGATACAAACAGCAGTTGCCGGTTTTTTTGCCTGCTGCGCTGTCAGCGTGACTTTTACCAATTGTGCTGACAATTTGGACTCCGACAAGTATTTTGAGGACCGCAAGACCCTGGAGACCGTTTTCACCAGTCGCACCCAGTCGGAACAATGGCTCGCCTATGCCTTCTCATTCATGAACAATGAACTTGCCGATGTCATCAGTAAGGGAAACGGCCATTATCACTGTTTCGCCGATGATATGTATTATGGCGACCGCGACCCACAATATGGCGACAACGGCGAATATCGCCACACCTACAATGCCTTCAAACTGGGCGAATATGACGAGGAAACCGGATACTGGGCATGGGAAAAAGCCTATAAAGGAATCTTCCAAGCCTCCGTGTTCATTCACAACATCGACATCAATGAGCAGATGACCCCAGAAGAGCGTATCGACCGCAAGGGTCAGGCCCGTTTCGCCCGTGCCTACTACTACTGGCTGCTGCTCCGCCGTTACGGTCCGATACCAATCATGCCCGATGAAGGCGTGGACTACACACAGAACTACGAAGCCATCTCCATCCCCCGTAGCACATATGCCGAATGTGCCGACTACATCGCCAAGGAGATGGAGCAGGCAGCCCAGGAGATACAATACTGGAAGCGTGACCCCATGAACATGACCCGCCCCACCAAAGGATCCTGCCTGGCCACACGTGCCCTTGCCCTACTCTATGCCGCCTCGCCTTTGGCCAACGGCCAGTTGAAGAACGGCAAGCATGATCCCTCCGTCAAGGATAATGTGGCACATATGTTGGTCAACTTCGACGGAAAGCCGTTGCTCAGTCTGGACTACGACGAGTCGAAATGGGCACGTGCCGCCGCCGCATTCCGCGACATTATCGAATGCGCAGGCGGTTATGAACTCTATCATGCTCCTTTCAACGCTGTCGCCACGTTTGACCGCGATGCCACCATCGTCCCTCCTGCCGACGGCAATTTCTCTGAGAAATCATGGCCTTATGGCTGGGCCGACATTGACCCCTATCTCAGCGATAGACAGATATTCGACGGTGAGGTAGGTATGGCCGACAATCCCGAATTGCTGTTTACTCGCGGTTACAACATGTGCGACGACATCAACAACTCCGTCACCGCCCTTGTCGCCCACCAGTTGCCCTCCTCTCTCAATGGATGGAACTCACATGGCATGACCCAGAAGATGGTGGATGCTTATTACATGAACGACGGCACCGATGTTCCCGGCAAGGACAGCGAGATAAACGGTGGTGACGGATCAGAACGCATACAGGGATGGACCACTGCACGCAACTTCAGACAATATCCTCCCCTTGCCACCAATGTTTCGCTGCAATACGCCAACCGTGAGCCCCGTTTCTATGCCTCCGTATCATTCAACGGTTCCAAATGGTGGGACACCAACCCCAGCCATACCACATCAGGCACCTATCAGCCCATCTACTACTATCGGGACAGCGAGACAGGCGATGGCTACACCAATTCCACCCGCTATCTGCGTACAGGCATCGGTGTGAAAAAATGGGTGAATCCTTCGGACTACCGTTCCGACAACGGTGACTATAGCCATATCCAACAAAAGTATGAGACGGCTATTCGTTATGCCGACATCTTATTGATGTACGCAGAATGTCTCAACGAGCTCAATTCCAGTTACACAGTGTCTTCATGGGATGGATCCAAGACCTATACGGTGGAACGCAGCGTAGATGAGATGAAGCGCGGCATCCAACCCGTTCGCATCCGTGCCGGACTGCCCGACTACACCCCCGAAGAGTATGACAATCGCGACGTACTCCGCGACAAGATCAAGCGAGAGCGCATGATTGAGCTGATGGGCGAAGGCAAACGCTATTATGACCTCCGTCGCTGGATGGACGCCCAAGTGGAAGAGTCGAAGATCATCTATGGTTGCAACGTGATGATGACACGTGCGCAGCGTGATGACTTCCAGAAGATCGTGCCCGTCACCTCTCTGCCGACCACCTTCTCCGAGAAGATGTATTTCTGGCCCATACGCCATGAAGAGCTGAAGCGCAACTATAAGTTGACCCAGAATCCTGGATGGCAGTATTACGACTAAAGAAAAGAACGTTGAAAAATGTAATAACGATAGATATGAAAAGTAGACTATTCAATCTCCTGCTCGTTGGTGTTGCCTTCAGCCTCACCACCATGGGACTCAGCAGTTGCAATGATGAATGGGAAGACGAGCAATATGAGCAATACCTCAGTTTTCGCGCCCCGCTCAACGACCAGGGTGTCACCCCCATCTATGTGCCCTACACCCGCAAGGGCACAGACGGCGCGCCATTATACGGAACAGGTATTTCCAACTACCAGTTGCCAGTGATTGTCAGCGGATCCACCCATAACAACCGCGACCTGGAAGTGCATGTGGCCCATGACCCAGACACACTATCAGCGCTCAACTGGGCACGTTTCGCCACCCGCACCGAGCTCTATTTCCAGGACATGGTGTCGTATGCCACCTTTCCCTCCACGGTCGCCATCCCTTCCGGTCAAGACGTGAGTTTGCTCGACATCCGTTTCGACTTCCAGCATCTCGATTTGGTGGAGAAATGGGTGCTACCACTCACCATCGTCGACCAAGGATACGGCTATGAAGCCAACCCCCGCAAGAATTACCGCAAGGCCATGCTCCGCGTGTTCCCCTTCAACGATTATTCAGGCGACTACAGTGCCACCGGCCTCACCATATCCATCCAAGGAGATGCCAACTCAACAGGTCTTGACAAGCTGCGCACCTATGTTGTGGACGACAACACCGTGTTTTTCTACGCAGGCCGTTTCGACGAGAGCAGTCCTTGGCGCAAGCACTACAAGGTATATGCCCGTTTCAGCGGTGGTACAAGCGGCACAGTCAACATGTGGTGTGACAATCCTGAGATGGAATTCAGGGTAAACAAAGAGGCCTCCTACCGTATGGTGGAAAGCGAGGATCAGACACAGCCCTATCTGCGCTATCGCAATGTCATCATCAATAATATTGATTACGATTTTGCCGATTACACGTCATCAATAGGAAGCAAATTCTATTACAACATCAGCGGTACGCTGACGTTGCAGCGCACCATCAACACACAAATTCCAGACGAGGATCAAGCTATTCAATGGTAAAGAAAAATATGAAAAGAGTAGGACTAATACTCCTGATGGCGATTCTGGCACTTCATGAGGTTGCCGCCATAGAGCCAGTGGACTATGTGTCGCCCCTTGTGGGAACATTGTCCAAGCACTCGCTCTCCACAGGCAACACCTATCCCGCCATCGCCATGCCCTGGGGTATGAACTTCTGGACGCCCCAGACGGGAAAGATGGGCGATGGCTGGCAATATGT
>CADCQC010000040.1 GCA_902803455.1 uncultured Prevotellaceae bacterium | reverse complement strand
CAATGTGGCAACCACACGTATATAGACAATCTCTTTTCTCATGGCCTCGCTGTTGATGTTTGAGACGGTGATCCTCCATCATCGTCCAGGGGTTCGTCACCACCTACTGTCATCGTATCATCAAAATCCCAAAGAGAAGTAGATGTTTTGGGACTGGCTGTTTTCTCATCTTCAAATTCAAACTTTAACTGCACTTCAGAAGGGTCAATGCCAAAACCCGCCGGTTCCTGCTTTACTGTGGTGTCATCATCACCGAAGATCCACTCGGAGGGTATCCACATGGGAGACAGCATCATAGCGACCATCAGCAGCACGATCATAGCGGCTCCCAACAGGCACCCATAATGACTCAGGAAGCGCCTTACTCCCTTCTTCTGACCCGACTTCTCTTCCAAAACTAAATCATTTAATATCTAAATCAGCCAAAACGCCGAATGGAACTGCAAAAATTCAATCAAAGCGCCGAATGGAGTTGCAAAGTTAATACAAAAAAAGGAAACAACGGCTTTGATTGACAAAATTTTCGCCTGCCTGTCCGCACCTGTCCCGTATGTTGCGTTACCAACGCAACAAACAGAACTGCAGCCATATATTACAGATACAGATCTCTCACATCGAAAGAGGGGTGCGCCCTGTCTAGGTCCACGGCCTTGGGGATGCCGGGAATGCGGCCCTTTTCGCTGAATTGCCAGATGCTGTAATGGCCGGAACCATTGATCACGGGTTTGCGCTTGCCATATCGTCCGATCATCAGGATATGGTTATTAAAGTCGGGCGCACAATAAGTGTTATACGACCTGTTGGTGCCATAGATTACAGGTTTCTTGCCGTAGCGCTCCTTCACCAGTTTGCAGAAAAGCATGATACCATCCTTGCTGACGTTGTCCTCCACATCCACCATCGGTATCAGGTCTTGACTGTTCTTGTCGACGACAGACGAGAAATGCTCAAATTGCTTTTTGATCGGACTGGTATTTCTCAGATAATGATACGATCCCACTTTGAGGCCATTCTCTCGGGCACCTTTGACATTCATTTTATAATGTGAATCGACAAAAGTGGCTCCTTCAGTCGCTTTGATGTAAACAAATTTTATTTTCTTGTCTGTCGCGACCTTTTCCCAGTTAATAGAACCCTGATGTGCTGAGACATCGATTCCGTCATAAACATCATTCGCCACAATCGGGTCAGGGCTACACGAGATGGTTCCTTTGCAAAACAGAAAATACGTCAGGCCTGCACCTAACAATAAACCAACTGCAAAGGTCAATAAATAAATGAGTTTTTTGTTCATTGGACTATCAGACTTTCGGAATGATTGACAAACAAGTATTTTTCTATTGCTGTCACAAAGATACGAATGCTAGCACAAAGATACGAATCTTTGGCACTTTTTCTGCTTTTGTATGATTTTAAACAATTTTTTTCAGCTTTTTTATCTTCCTTTCTTTTAATTTTAAAAAATATGCATGGGATAAAAATTGAGACAAGCATAGGGATAAAAGCATAGTTTGTTTGGAAAATCGCTGCTGATTAGCTAATTTTGCAAAAACCATTGTCAATACACTCTAAAATGCACGCTTTAAAGACGCTTTAAAGACGTAATAATTTCGCTACAATAACGCAAATGACGCTATGATGAATACTTGGAAACCAAATATGGAAGCGACCAAGCGCCGCTATGTCGACTGGTGGAACCACCAAGGAGTGGTTCTCAACATGTGGGAGCACTTCCAGGAGGGTGTGGCCGCCCACGATGACATCGCTCCACCACCCCCTCCCCGTGACCTCCACCAAAAATGGTTTGACCCCGAATGGCGGGCCCGCTATCTCGACTGGTATGTAGCGCACAGTTCGCTGAAAGCCGACATCCTGCCCGTGGCCAACACACATTTGGGACCTGGGTCGTTGGCAGCCATCCTCGGCGGAGTGTTTGAAGGCGGTGAGGACACCATCTGGATTCATCCTCATCCCTGTTTCGACCCCACCATCCCATTCGACCCCAAACACCCCAACTATCTCCTGCACAAGCAGTTGCTGCGCCGCTGCAAACAATATTCACAAGGACACTACTATGTGGGCATGCCCGACCTGATGGAAGGACTCGATGTGTTGGCTGCCCTGAAAGGTACCGACCAGGTGCTCATCGATACCGTGATGCGTCCCGAAGAAGTGGAGCGCCAGATGCAACGCATCAATGACATCTACTTTATCGTGTTCGATGAACTCTACGACATCATCCGCGAGGGCGACGAGATGGCCTTCTGCTATTTCTCCTCCTGGGCACCTGGAAAGATGACCAAACTGCAGAGCGACATCTCTACGATGATCAGCGAAGAGGACTACCGGCGCTTTGTGCAGCCATTCATCCGTGAACAATGCCAGCGCATCGACTACACGTTGTATCACCTCGACGGCGTGGGGGCCATCCGCCATTTGCCCGCCCTCTTGGAGATCAGGGAACTCAATGCCATTCAATGGACGCCCGGCGTGGGTGAGCCCCAGGGCGGAAACAAGAAGTGGTATGACCTCTACCGACAGATCCTCGACGGCGGAAAGAGTATCATGGCATCATGGGTGACCCTCGGTGAATTGCCCGACCTGCTCGACCACATCGGTACGGAGGGTGTGCATATCGAGATGGATTTCCACAACGAGCAGGAGGTGGAACAGGCCATGGAAATCGTGGAACAGGCCCGGCACACATCGCCTACCACCGCAGCCACTCTGCAACATCCCTTTCCTTCCGACCGCATCATGGTGCTCGACGGAGGCATGGGAACGATGATACAACGGTTTCACCTGCGTGAGGAGGATTTCAGAGGAAAACTTTTTGCCGGACACGACAGATCGTTGCTTGGCTGCAACGACCTGCTCTGTCTGACACGGCCCGACATCATCGAGGACATCCACCGGCGCTATCTCCAGGCCGGCGCCGACATGATAGAGACCTGCACCTTCAATGCGCAGCGCATCTCACTCGGTGACTACGGCCTCGCCGAACAAGCACGGGCCATCAACCTCGCGGCATGCCAGATCGCGCGCAGCGCCGCGGACTCTTTCGCACAACAGACACCGCAGAAGACCCGTTATGTACTGGGCAGCGTAGGCCCCACCAGCCGTATTTGTTCTCCGGAAGCCGCCAACGGCAACCCGCTCTCCCCCGACTTACTCCACGAAGCTTATCTCGAACAGATGGAAGCACTCATCGACGGTGGTGTGGACGCCATCTTGATAGAGACCATCTTCGACCTTCAAAATGCCCGCATCGCCTGCGATGCCGCCCTCGAAGCGATGAACCGCCGTGGCAAACGGTTGCCGCTGATGCTCAGTTTCTCCGTCGCTACGCCCGATGGGCACAATATGCTCGGCCAGTCTATCATCCCCTTTGTCAAGTCTCTGGCCGGCCTTCCCGTCTATTCGGTCGGACTCAACTGCCTGTCGGAGGTGAGACGGTTCATCCCCCTGTTGCATTTGTTGTCGCAAGCGGTCCCCTTCCGCATCTCCTTTTATCCCAACGCAGGACAGCCCGACAGTCAGGGTGTCTATTCCAAGACCCCGGAAGAAGTGCTGGCAGAAGTATGGCCATTGCTCGATGCTCACCAGCTCAATATCATCGGCGGATGTTGTGGCACCACCGATGCCTACATCAGCAAGTTTGCACAGGTCGTGCAACCCGCGCCAGGCCTTTTCCTCTCTCCCTATCAGCCAAGGATGGACATGCCAAAAGACGGTCGCCGCCATCTACTGAAAAAAGAGGACATTTCATCAGACGACCGCCTTCATCTTCAGAAGAAGGAGGATCTCAGCGACATCGACAGTCAAATGACAAAGGGGAAAGTATCCCCCGATAAAAGGGTGGCAAAAACGCTGTTTGACGCCATCTACAAGGGTGATGAGAAAGCTGCAGTGAGTCTCGCCCGACAAGCGGTAGACAAGGGCAATCCCCTCAAGAAAGTTATCGACGATGAGATGATAGCGGCGATGACCCGATTGGGACAGGATTTTGAGGAGGGCAAGGCTTTCGTGCCGCAGTTGCTGATGGCGGGCCGCGCCATGAAATCAGCGCTGAGTGCCATCCAGTCGCAGGCACAGGGACCGCGCCCCCAGACGTTGGGGCGCATCGTGATAGGCACCGTGAAGGGCGACCTTCATGACATCGGCAAAAACCTGGTGGCATCGATGCTTGAGGGATGTGGTTTCGAGGTTATCAACATCGGCATCGATATCTCCGCAGAGCGTTTTATCGAGGAGGTGAAACGAAGCCGCCCCGACATTCTCTGCATGAGTGCATTGCTTACCACCACGATGGGATATATGCGTGAGGTCATCAATGCTCTGGAAGCAGCCGGCATCCGCGACCAAGTGAAGGTGATGGTAGGTGGAGCTCCCGTCACGGCAAGTTATGCCAGCGAGATTGGAGCCGACGGTTACAGCGACAATGCCAATGCCGCCGTGAACGTGGCAAAAGAATTGCTCGAAAAAGCCAGGAGAGACTAGGAAAGCAGAGTCCTTGCTATGACCTCCTAAAGCATTGTGTGAGCGGACATAGACGGCAGGCATAGTCATGATATGAGACATGCTCTCCGAGGCCGATGATGCCGCTCACCGACTTGACAGGCCACATCAGCGCGCTTTCCGTCAGCCTGATGCCACAGGGATTGGGAGTGCCGAGCAGGGGTATCAGTTGACGCTGCTCAGCGGTTGCCCATTCACAATAGCCGTGAGAAAAACGGTTGGTGCGCTTCCATCTCAATTTATCAATACTTGCCTGTAAAGCCTTCTCCATCTCATCGGCTGTCCGCTCTGCCACCACAGATCCGAGAGCGTCGGCGATGAACGACTCAAACATATCATGGCTCTTCATCCATTCCTCGAACTCAGCTCCTGCCGTTGCCAGAAAAACGGCGAAATGAGTCGCTCCTGCCAACTGCCGTGTGATGATCGGTCCAAGATGAAACTCCCGATCACCCATCCACAGCACATCTTTTCCGAGACAGCCTTCCAGCGCATCTTTTCCGAAACGGCCTTCCAGCACCGTATAACAATAACGGGGCACAGCTATCT
>CADCQC010000039.1 GCA_902803455.1 uncultured Prevotellaceae bacterium | reverse complement strand
GTAAACACCTATTTCGACATCGATGGCGACCTGCGCATCGGACGTCAGATCGTGAACAATGCCAAGACCCGCCGCGTGAGCGTGTGCAATGCGCTTGACTGTCTGATCGTGCATGAGGCACGGCTGCGGGATCTCAGCGAACTGTGCGCACCCCTGATCATCAGCAACGTGACACTCTTTGCCGATGAGCAAGCCTTCGATGCCTTGAAAGGCAAATATCCCGATGAACTGCTGCAACATGCTGTCGCCGACAGTTTCGGCACGGAATATATGGACTACAAGATGGCCATCCGCACCGTACCGTCACTCGAGGCCGCCATCAAACATATCAGCCGCTATGGCAGCGGTCACAGTGAGAGCATCATCACCGAGAATGCAGAGGCTGCAAAAAAATTCCAGGCCCAGGTGGATGCAGCCTGCGTCTATGTGAATGCCCCCACCAGTTTCACTGATGGCGCACAATTCGGCTTAGGTGCAGAGATTGGCATCAGCACCCAGAAATTAGGTCCCCGCGGCCCTATGGCCCTGGAGGAGATGACCACCTACAAATGGCTCATCGAAGGCCACGGACAAATCAGGAGTTAACCGTCAAACCTTCTGCCCCCACATCTCCTGTCGTATCACAACACAGCAATCACAACAATGAAAACATTCTTCAACGTAGAAGACCTTGGTGACTTGCGCGCCGCACTCGCCGAGGCACAAGAGATCAAACGAGACCGTTATGCCTATCAGCACTTGGGCCGCAACAAGACCCTGCTGATGATCTTCTTCAACAATAGTCTCCGCACACGCCTGTCCACACAGAAAGCAGCCACTAACCTGGGTATGAACGTCATCGTGCTCGATGTCAACGCCGGTGCATGGAAACTGGAGACGGAGCGCGGCGTCATCATGGACGGCGACAAGAGCGAGCACCTGTTGGAGGCCATCCCCGTGATGGGCAGTTACTGCGACATCATCGCCGTGAGATCTTTCGCCGGTCTGAGCGACCGCGATTTCGACTATGCCGAGACCATCGTCGGACAGTTTGTCCGCTATAGCGGCCGTCCTGTCATCGCCATGGAGACCGCCACCGTGCATCCGCTGCAAGCCTTTGCCGATCTCATCACCATTGAGGAGTACAAACCCGTCGCACGGCCCAAAGTAGTACTTACCTGGGCGCCACATTGCCGCGCACTTCCGCAGGCAGTGCCCAACTCCTTCGCACAGTGGATGAATGCCGCTGATGTCGACCTGGTGATCACCCATCCTGAAGGCTATGCACTTGACCCGAAGTTCGTGGGCGACGCCCGTGTGGAATACGACCAGCGCAAGGCCCTTGAGGGAGCCCATTTTGTCTATGCCAAAAACTGGAGTTGTCCGGGTGTGACCTGTCCTGCCGACTATGGCAAGATCATCAGCCGAGACATGAGCTGGACCATCGACGAGACCCACATGTCATGGACCGACAACGGCTATTTCATGCACTGTCTGCCCGTCCGCCGTGGACTCATCGTGACCGACGACGTGATAGAAAGCGATCACTCGCTGGTGATCCCAGAGGCTGCCAACCGTGAGATTTCCGCAGAAACCGTCATCAAACGGGTGCTGGAGAGCCTCTGAAAGAGAAAGAAACATCCCTCACACTGTTTTTGTGGCTGATAATTCCAAAACAAGATGGAATTATCAGCTTTTTTGATTACTTTTGTGCATCCATAACAACGATACCACATCTACTATGACAAAGAAACATCTGATGACCATACTGCTTCCGCTGCTGTGCGCCACCCTTTCCGCACAACCGATCGACCGTGAGGCTGTCGTGAGACGCAACAATCCCCATGTCACCTCTCTTGACACCCTGTCCTCACTCACCGTCGGCAATGGCGGATTCGCCTTCACCGTCGACGCGACAGGCGTGCAATCATTTCCCAAGATGTATGCCAATGGTGTGTCGCTCGGCACGATGAGCGACTGGGGATGGCACAGTTTCCCCAATCCGGAAAACTACCGTCCCGAAGAAGCGCTCAAAGCCTACGATTTCGGTCACGGGCACACTGAGTTTTATGCCACCCAATTCAAGGAGGAGGGTCGCGCACATGGTTCCTCCGAATGGTACCGGCAGAACCCCCACCGCATGCACTTAGGTGCCGTCGGCCTCGACCTTGAGGCCAGTGAGGTGAAAGACATTGATCAGACACTGGATCTGTGGACCGGTCTGATCGATAGCCGTTTCACCTACCGTGGCCATCGCTACCATGTGCAGACCGTCTGTCATCCAGAGCGTGACATGATAGCCGTGCGTGTTGTCTCCACAGGGAAGAAGACCATCAAGGTGGATTTCCCCTACCCCACCGGCAAGCATACTGACGATGGATGCGACTGGGACGAGTGGGAGCGCAACATCACCAGTTTTGAGGGGATAGGAACCTCTCATACCGACACGCTGAAACGCGTGCTCGACGGGAAGTCACGGTTTGACACCGCCAATTACTATGTGGCACTTAACTGGTGCGAAGGGCACCGTTCCTTCGTCTGTCTAAAAGGTGACACCCCTCTATGGAACCACAATCATTTCGATATCGCCGAGCGCGACACAGCCGTGGCGTTCACCTGCGAGTTCTACCAGGCCAATGACCTTCGACGCTCTCCGCTGACCTTTGACGAGGTGGTGGCCGCTTCTGCCGAACACTGGAAAAACTACTGGACCAAAGGAGGCATCGTGGACTTCTCGCATTGCACGGATTCACGTGCCCGCGAACTGGAGCGTCGCGTGGTGCTCAGCCAATATCTTCTGGCTGTGAACGACGGTGGCGACACACCTCCTCAAGAAACAGGCCTCACCTTCAACTCCTGGTTTGGCAAATTCCATCTGGAGATGATCTGGTGGCATCAGGCACAGTTTGCCCTCTGGGGACACCCGGAAATCCTGGAGCACTCCCTCGACTGGTATTTCACCGCCATTCCCAAAGCCCGTGAGATTGCTCAGCGACAAGGTTTCCGCGGGGTGAGATGGATGAAGATGACCGACCCCTCCGGCACGGAAGCACCCTCAAAGGTCGGCAGTTTCCTCATCTGGCAACAACCCCACCCCATCTATCTGGCAGAACTCCTATACAGAGCCTCCGACATAGGAAACAAGACCCGTCTGCTCAACAAATACAATGAGATCGTCTCATCGACAGCAGATTTTATGGAGTCGTTCGCCACCTATGAGGCCGACCGCGACCGCTATGTGCTCAAAGGCTGCATCCCAGCGCAAGAGACCCTGCGTGCCGCAGAGACTGTCAATCCACCTTTTGAGCTCTCCTATTGGCGGTTCGGGTTGCAGATCGCCCAGTTGTGGCGGGAGCGTAGCCAAGACCGCCGCAACAACACGTGGGATGCCATCATCAACCGGCTGTCACCGTTGGCCGCCAAAGACAGCCTCTACCTGGCTGCCGAGACAGCGCCAGAGACCTATCAGGACATCCGCTTCACCAGCGATCACATGGCAGTGCTGGGTGCCGTGGGCATACTGCCCCAGACACCTCAAGCCGACCCGGCCATCATGCGCAACACCCTGCGATGGGTGTTCGACCACTGGAACTGGGACAAGACGTGGGGATGGGACTTCCCCATGACCGCCATGTGTGCCGCCCGCCTTGGTGAGCCCAAGAAAGCCGTCGAAGCCCTGCTGATGCCCCAACGCACCAACACCTATCTGGTAAACGGACATAATTACCAGGACAGCCGCCTGCGCATCTATCTGCCTGGCAATGGCGGTCTGCTCACAGCTGTCGCCATGATGTGCGCCGGATGGGACGGCTCACAAGGCACCAACCCCGGTTTCCCCTCCGACGGCTCATGGGACGTGAGATGGGAAGGCCTGTTACCTCTGCCATGACACACCGCTCCCTCACCCTATCATCGCTGCTTCTGCTGATCGGCCTGTGCCTCATGTCACTGACAGCATCCTGCACGACCGAGACAGACCGCAGTCGCACCCTCTATCACGACGACATCGTCCTGCGGCCTGGAGACCTGGTCTTCCGCCGGGGAACAGGCCTGACAAGTCAGGCGGTCATCGCTGCCGACAAAGAAGGGCTTTACTCCCATGTCGGGATTGTCGTCGACTCATCAGGTGTGATGATGGTCGTGCACGCCGTTCCAGGCGAACCCGACTATGCGGGCGATCCCGACCGGGTGAAGATGGAACCTCCAGAACAGTTCTACTCCACGCTCAACGCCTCAAAAGGAGAGATCTGCCGGCCCGCCGACTCTCTTGCCGGTGTGCGTGCAGCCCAAGCCGCCCTGTCAACATATCAGAGAAAGGCTCTTTTCGACCATTCCTACGACAGCGAGGACACCACACTCGTCTACTGCACCGAACTGGTCGTGCTGTCCTACCGTCAAGCTGGGATCGAACTCACCGGTCCACCGACCCACTCTTACAACATCCCAGGGTTAAGGTGCACTTGTTGGTTACCCTCTGATCTCTACTCCTCCGACAAGGTGACATCTGTCTGTGTGTTGAACACCCCACACCCAATGCC
>CADCQC010000038.1 GCA_902803455.1 uncultured Prevotellaceae bacterium | reverse complement strand
GTAGCATAGTTGAAAATGCCAAACTTCGTGCCCATAAAGAAACGGCGATAGTCGAATATCATTCTGTAGTTCTTTGTGCCAATCTGCGTCCATTGCTCACCATCTAAACTATAAAAGAAGTTGGCTGCATCATGTCCGCCGCGCTGACCGGGACGGAAATCGCCATCGAGGCGCAACCATATCTTTGGCTGTTTTGAATTGAGAAGTTTAGTGAGGTCGACTGTCTCTATGACCTTTTCCTCCACCTTGGTTACGGCCTTCTCATGTTCGGTCAGGCTTACCTTCTGCTCGCTCATCTCAAGTGTATATTTCTTGCCGTTCTTCTTCACAGTCAGCACTCCGCTGTCACCGTTGAAGGCACTTAATCCTGCACAGTCGCCATCATTCATTTTCTTCAGGTCCATACAGATAAAGCCACAGCACGTCGGGCCTTCCATACGCTGTGTCAACGTATTGGGTGCCAGATAGAGGTTGGGGACGATACGGCTGGTCTTCAACCGCAGGAATCCCGGACGTTCTGTCAGACTCCAAGCCTTATCCACGGGGTTATGGTTCCACTGCCAATGCAAGCCCAATTTCGTGCCATCGAAATCATCTGACAAAACGATACCCTTCACAGGTTGTCCGCTTTTATAAGGACGCATGATATCGGGAACTTTATAATTCTCATCACCCAACATCGGCCAACCGTCAATCCAACGCACAGGTGACAGCGTCAGCACACGGCCAACACCTCCACGATCTTGGAACATGATGCCATACCAATCACCCTCCTGGGTATCGACAATGGTACCCTGTGCCAAATAAGAAAAGCCACCGAAGTCACTCTCTAAAATAACATTCTTCTCCCATTGGGCATTCAAGTCCTTCGTACGATAGCACACCTCACGACGATGAAGGCCAGTGCCATAAGACTGGCTGATGAGCATGGCATAATAGGTGCCTTGGTGCTTGATGACACGTGTACCTTCCAGTAAACCACGCTCTTCTTTCTCACGCTGGAAATAATGACGCAGGCTGCCTTCTACAACACTCTTCAAATCGCGTGTCAACTGGCACATCTCTCCCGTGCCAAAGAAGATATAAGGCGTGCCGTCATCATCAAAAAATAAGGTGGCATCATGGAAATGGCGAAGGCGTGAGTGGATGGTCCACGGACCCTCAGCTTTAGGTGCCGTAAAAATGTAGGTGTCACCCATAGCACTCATCTCATTGGGGGCTAGCAATGCCCAGAACTTACCATCGTGGTATTTCAATGACGTGGCCCACTGACCACGGCCATAAACGGTACCGACACCATCGCCCTTCTGCTGGTCAAGAGGCAAGGAGAATGACAAATCATACTTCGGCGAGTCTGTGAGTTTGTCGAAAATGTAGCCCACTGTTTCCCAGTTCTTCAAGTCTTTAGATGCCATCACCGGAGCACCTGGCATCAGGTGCATGGTGGTGCTGACCAGATAGAAGGTGTCACCCACCCTGATGACATCAGGATCGGGCACGTCGGCCCACAACATCGGGTTCTTAATCGGTTCTTCCCTTACTGGTTGAGCTTCGCCCATCGAACATAGCATTGTAAAAAGGAGAAAAGCATATAGATGTTTCATGATAATATAATTAACAATAGTATTTTGCGTAAATAATCGAATCACATACCCTCAAAAAGTGATATTTCGTAAAAGGTTATCTTTTTTTAACCATAACAAACAGTCTTTGACAGGATTCAATGGGAATATTCCACATCTTATCAAAAAGGTGGATGTCGATACGCTCATTATATGCTTTGTTGTCGGTCACATTTCTATATTTCTCCACAGAATCCTGAATGAAGAAATGCGACTCATCATATCCAACCACGGGCACATAATGAAGCGTATTACCATTAAAAATCAGAGCAATCACAGGAATTCCCCGACTGACAGCATCTTTCAAATCATCCGTTGTTCCGGTATAATACGCTGCTGTGTAGTTCTTATATTGTTCCTCAAAAAGAATCTTGAAGCACTTGGGGTATGCGCCTTCGCTATATTTGCAAGGAAAAGTGGGTTGTTGATAAAGCGAAACACCATTCACATTTTCTCCATAAAACCGCAACAGATAGGCGCTGGAGCATGCCGCACATTCATTTCCTGTCTGTGTATCAGGAACCGGGTTAGGATAGATAACATAAGATGATGGATAGTTGTGTCGGTTGATATATGTCTCTGGTGTTATCAGCCAATTAGCACGAGCATATGCTTTTTGCTCCTCTGTCATGTTGTTCAGCATCACCATCAACTTACTGAGAGAATTCTCTTGATTTTCGGACTGTACGTTTTGGTTTTGCGCATTGGCTGAGTAACCCCATAATAGCGCTACGGCATACCATACATAAGCGAGAAATGACATCCTTTTCATCATTTGTTCTTATATACTTAATTGGTTATTTTTCCAACGTTTCCACCACTTCTTCCAAGAGACTGATTACGGGAAGATGCTGAGGACATGCATTCTCACATTGCCCACATTGTATACAAACCGAGGCTTTTTCGCCTCCTGGACGCCATTGGTATTCATTGCGTGCCTCATTTAGGTTGCCATACATTTTATAGACATTCATCACTGCGAAAATCTCAGGAATATGAATGTCCATGGGGCATCCTGGAGTGCAGTAGTGGCAAGAGGTGCAGGCGATACCTTTAAACTGTGATAACGTTTTGCAAGCTGCATCCAAGACCTTTTGTTCCTCAACATCCAAAGGCCGTAGTTGACGCATAAATGACAAGTTGTCTTCCATCTGTTCCATGTTTGACATGCCACTGAGGACCATCATCACATTGGACAATGATGCGGTGAAACGAATGGCCCATGAAGCAAAAGAAGCTTTGGGATTGGCTAGTTGAAGAATATCTTTCACCTGTTGGGGCGGATTGGCCAGTTTTCCCCCTTTTACAGGTTCCATAACGATGACAGGCACACCATGTCGGGTTGCCACTTCATAACAGCGTCTTGAACAGATAAGGGGATCTTCCCAGTCGGAATAGTTGATTTGCAGTTGCACAAACTCGGTATCCGGATGCTCAGTGAGCAATATGTCGAGTTGTTCTGGAGTAGAATGGAATGAGAAGCCATAATGGCGAATCAGACCATCTTCTTTCAACTTTCTCATATAATCCCAAATACCATAACGGTTGAATTTTTCATGATTCCCCGAGTCGATACCGTGGAGGAGATAAAAGTCGAAGTAACCTGCTCCTGGGCGCTCAAGACTCACTTTGATTTCATTCTTGGCCTCGGCCTCACTCTTGCAAGCAAAATCAGAGGCATTCAGCTTGTCGGCCAGATAATAACTTTCACGCGGATAACGGTCACAGAGCGCAAGTTTCGTTGCCGCTTCTGAACCCTCGTATACATAGGCTGTGTCAAAATATTTGCCACCAGCCTTCATAAATGCATCCACCATTCTCTTGGTGTGCTCTATGTCAATGTCTTTTGTCCCTTCAATTCTGGGTAATCGCATCATGCCGAACCCCAGTTTTAAACAATTGTCAACAAGTTTGATTTCCATACAATTTCATTATTGAAGATTACTGGTGATTACTACTTGATAAGGAAATAAGAGGTTTCTCCATTCTGAAGCAGGTGAAAGTCTCACCTACGATTTTCTGCTCGAGGTCTGCCACATAGCCCATCGACTCATAAAAAGGAATTTTGTTGTCGCGGCTTTCTACAACAACCGTCGAGAAGCCCAATTCTCTTGCCCATGCCTCAGCTTCCCTGACAACCAACGAACCAATTCCCTGATGGCGATACTCAGGCAAAACAACGATACGTCCCAACATCATATGATGATCATCTTCAGGATAGAGACGGCAAGTGGCAACAGGCAGATAATTGTCAACCACTACAACATACTTGGTTTCTGGCGTGTCGTGCTCATCAAATTCCACATTCAGCGGTATTTGATGTTTTCTTGCCATGGCCTGGATACGGACATAGTAAGCACCTGCCCGTTCTGCCGTTGTAGCCGCCCGGATGATCTCCATCGTTGTAACGTTATTTCAACTTTTTCCCGTCTGAGAAAGCTTTACCGACCGTCTTGCCAAGTTGGATATAGGTATGATGCACTGGATCAAAGGTGATGAGTCGCATTTTCTCCACATCAGGTTTTCCATCCTCCGCTATAAAATTCTCATCACAAAGGATATTCACAATTTCTGCTACGAGATAATAGCCTGTCTCACTCTCGTCAATCTTCTGCTTGACACGACACTCCAGTGTCATCGGGAAATTTTTGAAGACAGGGGCATTCACATGAGGAGCCTTCTCTATCGTCCAACCGGTTTTTTCCATCTTGTCTGGTGTGTTTCTACCACTCACAATACCCACATAATCGGCGGCAACCATCGTCTCTGTTGTAGCAAAGGTAACCGTAAACTCCGGATTCTCGGCGAGGTTGTCTGTCGTGGCGTGATAACCAAGTGAGATCATGATTTCATGCATGTCCC
>CADCQC010000037.1 GCA_902803455.1 uncultured Prevotellaceae bacterium | reverse complement strand
TGGGATTGGAGAAGATGAACAACATCCAGCGTGAACTGCTCATCGACTCGCTGACGCATGTCATGACCGACTCGGTGAAACGCGACGACAAGACGCTGCACGTGAGCATCGACCCGTTCTATGAGGGCAACAAGTATTATGCCACCACCTATCAGGACTTCAGAGACCTGCGACTGGTCTTCACCATCCCGAAGTCGATGGGTAAGTTTGGCGGCGAGACCGACAACTGGATGTGGCCGCGACAGACCTGTGACTTCTCCGTCTTCCGCATCTATGCTGATCCGAAAACCAATGGGCCGGCGGCATACAGCGAAGACAACGTGCCCTATCATCCCAAAAGATGGGCACAGGTGTCGATGCAGGGATATAAGGATGGCGACTATGCCATGACCATGGGATACCCGGGCAGCACGGAGCGCTACCTTTCCTCTTATGGCATCAAGCAGATGAGAGATGCGGAGAATGCCGTGAGGGCGCAGGCTCGTGGCGTGAAACAGGAGATCATGCTCAAGCACATGAGGGCTTCTGAAGCCGTGCGCATCAAATATGACAGCAAGTATGCGTCGAGCTCCAACTATTGGAAAAACTCCATCGGAATGAACAAATGTATCGACTCTATCGGTATCATCAACCAGAAAGCGGCTTTCGAACAGCAGATCCGGCAATGGCAGGACAAAACGGGGTATCTGAAGGGAAAACTCGATTTCGACAAGATGAAAAACCTCTATGCCAAAAACTTCGAACCTTATTATACCTTCTATTACCTGATCGAGTCGTTCTTCCGCAACAGCGAGATCTTCACGCGCGCCCGTGCCATGAATGGTGGCATGGAGGTGAAGGGACCGCAGGAGAAGCCTAAAAAACAATACGTGGAGTTTGCTGACAACAGTGATGAGTGGGATGAGGCGCTCGACAAGGAGGTGCTCGCAGCCATGCTCAAAAACTATGCGGAGCATGTGGACGCCAAGTATCTGCCGAAATTCTATGCGACAATCAAGAAGAAATTCGGCAACAATTATACGGCCTACGTCAACCAGCTCTACAAAAAGTCGCAACTGATGAAAACAGGGAAGAAAATCTATCTCAACAAGAAGAACTTCCAGAAGGATCCGGGCGTGACCTTCGGCAACGACATCATGGAGATCATGTATGACCTCAGGGATAAGATGATCGACAATGCCGATGAGATACAGACGCAGGAGCGCTATCTCTGCGACGCGGTGGTGAGGATGGAGCAAGACCTGCCACACTATAGCGATGCCAACTTCACCATGCGTCTGAGTTTCGGACAGGTGGGTGAGTATCTGCTCAACGGTTCACCATCGGGCTACTATACCACGGCGGAGAGCATCGTGGAGAAAATGAACAGAGCAGACCAGGTGTTTGAATATGAGGCTGAGCCTATCATGAAGGAACTCCTCTCTGCCAAGGACTTCGGACCTTATACCGACAAGACCACGGGCAAGATGCAACTCTGCTTCCTCACCAACAACGATATCACCGGCGGCAACAGCGGTTCGCCGATGTTTAATGGAAAAGGCGAACTGATCGGCCTTGCCTTCGACGGCAACTGGGACAGCCTCTCCAGCGACATCTTCTTTGATAAGCAACTGGCACGCTGCATCGGGGTGGATATCCGTTATGTGCTCTTCATGATGGACAAGTGGGGACATGCTGACCGCCTGCTCCAAGAGATCAACGCCAAATAAATCGGTTGTAATCAGACAATTTTTATCCATTTTTTCTGTTTTTGTCCGAAAAAAAATGCGTTGTCCGAACCAAAACATCATGTTTTCCGAAAAAAACTTTGGTGTCCTGTCAAACGGCTATAACTTTGCACCCGTCAAACAAACCAAGGGGGTCGGAAACGATTTTCCACGGAAAAAATAGAAACTGATAAAAATTAAAAAATATTACTGATTATGAAAACAATGAAATTATGGATGATCGCCGCCATCCTTTTCTGCGGCACAAGCGTGAACGCACAGACTAAAGATGGTTACGAAACAAAAGACGAAATCGCCGTCTCCGTCGGCGCTGGTTCGAACAGTCAGATTATCAATGCTTTCTCCAGCATTTTCTCTGTATTGGGAGAGGCTTTGATTACTGGTATGATGACAGGCGGACAATACGTCGGCACCACAACGTACGAGAATGAGAAAGACATTCCTGCCCTCTCCGCGGAATATTTCCACCATATGAATAAGGTGGTCAGCCTCGGTGCCATTGCTGCCTTCAACGGAACCTCAAGCGACATGTACTGCAACTTCCAGCGTAGCGATGGCTCAAGCGTCACCAAAGAAAAGGTCGGTTATGCTCATAAATATTACTTCACCTTGATGCCGGCTGCTAAGTTTGACTGGCTCCGTGGTAAGAATTTCGGC
>CADCQC010000036.1 GCA_902803455.1 uncultured Prevotellaceae bacterium | reverse complement strand
TGCGCCAAATATTCGAAGAGGATAAGGGCAGCAACGATCTGTTAAAGCGATTTCATAACCTGCTGCAACAATATTTCCGCGAGAATCGGCAATTGTCAAACGGCTTGCCTACCGTTGCTTATTGCGCCTCAGAATTGGCTTATTCGCCGCGCTATTTTGGCGACATCGTACATAAGGCTACGGGAGGAACGGCCATTGGCTACATCCACAACTATATCATCAATCAGGCCAAGAGCCTGCTGATGAATGGTCATAACATCAGTGAAACCTCGCGCCTCCTCGGCTTCGACTTTCCCCACCATTTCACCCGTCTCTTCAAACGGATGACAGGGCTCACACCCAGTGAGTTCTTGGGAAAATAGCTTCCCCTCGTGTAAAGAAATGGATAAACTTTTTGATAGTTAGCTAAAAATCCACTGTTTATCATTATATTTGCAGCATAAATGCAAATCTGAAGCAGAAATATATAATGAACTTGTAATCGTATGGATCGCAATCAAGATATCATTCGCACCAGTTGGATAGGTATTATCACCAACCTGCTATTGGCTGGATTTAAAGCCGCTATAGGTGTGCTGGCCAGTTCGGTGGCCATCGTAATGGATGCCATCAACAACCTGAGCGATGCGCTCTCAAGCGTCATCACGATCGTGGGAACCAAACTGTCGCAGCGTCCTGCTGACCGTAAGCATCCCTTCGGCTTTGGCCGCATCGAGTATTTCAGCGCCATCATCATTGCTGTCATCGTGCTGTCGGCTGGCATCACCTCGTTCATCGAGTCGGTGAAAAAGATTTTCAACCCTACGGAACCGAGTTATACGACGGTGACTCTGGTGATTATCGTCGTGGCCATTGTGGTGAAACTCATTCTTGGCAGATATGTCAAACGCAAGGGTGAGCAGCTGAAGAGCGATGCGCTGATAGCTTCTGGATCTGATGCTTTGTTTGATGCGGTCATCACATTGGCCACATTGGTCTCGGCTGGTGTCATGCTGTTATGGGGCGTGTCGCTGGATGGCATTTTGGGCGCTTTGATTTCCATCGTCATCATCAAGGCGGGTATCGAGATGCTGGCCTCACCCATCAATGAGTTGCTGGGCACCAGCATCTCGGCTGATCTTACCAAACAAATCATAAAGGCGGTTTCTGGCTTCGAGGGGGTGCACGGCGTTTATGACCTGATTCTGCATAACTATGGGCCTGACGTGAAGATTGGTTCGCTGCATATCAACGTTTATGATACGATGTCTGCCCACGACATTCATGGCCTGACACGGAAAATTACCATGTATATGATAGAGCAGCATGGCATTATCATGACCGTAGGTGTTTATGCTGTGGCTACAGGAAATAACCGTCATGCTGAATTGCAGGCAAAGGTGATACAGACACTTGCCGCACACAAGGACATCATACAGGTGCATGGGTTCTACTATTCTGAGAAGGAACAGATGATCTCCGTCGATGTAGTGCCTGATATTTCCGTTCACGACGAGGCTGCCTTCGTCAGCCAACTCACCAGCGAGATCCAACCTTTCGCGCCCGACAAGCAGATATTCATCGTGGTGGATCACAATTACAGCGAATAGGGGTTCTGCAGCAATCCTCACGCCAGACTGCTGTCGCCATCTGTTGTCATCAATAACTAACAAAACATAAAAATACGACGAAAAATGACTATACAAGAAGCGATGAAAGCCCGACATAGCGTCAGGGCATATAAACAACAACCTTTGGCTGAGGATGTGGTCAAGGTGCTTGAAGAAGAGATCGTGAAACTTAACCGGGAAGGACAGCTCCACATTCAATTGATACGCAACGAACCAAAGGCTTTCCTGGGCACGCTGGCCAAATATGGGAAGTTCCGTCATGTCAACAACTACATCGTTATGGCTGGAAAAAAAGCGGATGACCTTGATGAGCGTGTGGGCTATTTTGGTGAGCATCTGGTCCTGTTGGCTCAGACTCTTGGACTCAACACTTGTTGGGTCGGGCTCAGCTACTCGAAAGTGCCTGGAACATATGTGCTTAACGAGGGTGAGAAAATTGTCTGCTATATCGCTATCGGATATGGGGAGACTCAGGGAACGGGGCATAAGATCAAGACCGTTGAGCAAGTGAGCCGATCGGCGGGAAAAATGCTTGGTGCGGCAAAGAGTGCAGGTGACAGCGTTCCCACATGGTTCATAAAGGGGGTTGAAGCTGCCTTGCTGGCTCCGACTGCTGTCAACCAACAGAAGTTTTCCTTCGAATATGTTGGCGTGGAAAACAACCGGCATAAGGTGCTCGCTAAAAGGGGCTTCTCTCTGATTGGATATACCCAATTAGATCTTGGCATCGCCAAATATCATTTTGAGGTCGGTGCGGGAAAAGAAAACAGATGGAATAGTGAGAGCCGTACTACTTGTCTGAATGGCCAGGTCATCAAGGAAGATAACGTAAACTTTGATTGGGTATGAACGTTGAACAAGTACGTGATTTTATACTGTCTCTCAACGATGTGACCGAAGACCAGCCGTTTGGGGAAGATAATATCACCTTCCGTCTGCAAGGAAAAATATTCGTTTGCCTCTGGATTGGTGGAGCCCAAGAGAACCGCCCTTTCATGAGTGGCGAACATGATTCAAGAAACAATGCTCCACGACTCGCACTGAAGTTGTCTCCTGATCGAAATGAGGCATTACGGGAACAATTCACGGCTGTGACTCCGGCCTGGCATTGGAACAAAAAACACTGGAGCGATGTGCTTTACGAGCAGATTGATGACGCGTTGCTTAAAGCGTGGATTGGGGAATCCTACCAACTTGTCGTCTCGAAACTCCCCAAAGCCATTCGACAGAGATACGAGTCTGCAAATGTTGGTAACCATGCTTGCGACTGACATACAATCATTTGTCAATTAACACATATCAATTATCACATATCATGAAGATCAAGAACATTGTGCTTATGGCAGCGGTAGCAACGGCAGCTCTGACGGGCTGTAATAACAAAGAGGAAAAAGTTCAGACAACGGATTTTGTCGATGACGTGAAGATCGCGTTAGCGGATAGTGGTCGTATCGACTTGGCCAAACTTCAGTGGACAAGGGAACCTGCGGGTTTCGATGTGAAAAATGACACCATCACTGTCACCACCGCTCCACATACCGACCTCTGGCAACGGACTTACTATCACTTCCAGAACGACAACGCACCGGTTCTGCAGATGAAGACGCGTGAGAAGTTTTTCAGCTTTGTGGTGAAAACGGACTTCTCACAGAGCCATCACCGTTTCGACCAGTGTGGCATCGTGATGTATCTCAACAGTGAGAACTGGCTGAAGGGGTCTGTGGAATACGAGAACGAGGATTTTCAGCATCTTGGAAGCGTGGCTACCAACAATGGCTATTCCGACTGGGCCACTACTGCCATTCCTGCTGACGTCAAGACCATGTGGTATCGCTTCTCACGGCGTGAGGACGACTACTGCATCGAGTGTTCCACCAACGGAGTAGATTTCAGTCAGATGCGCATTTGCCACATGGCGGCAGCTGCCGAGGAAATCAGCTTCGGTATCTATGCCTGTTCTCCTGAAGAGTCTTCCTTTACGGCTGTCTTCACTGACATGAAATTGACGGAGTGTATGTGGAAGGCGCACGATGGTCAGCAGCCTGACCAGCAATAAAAACACAAATCATATTCGTATAGATCAATAGTTTCTTGTTCTGTATCGGCCAAAAATGGAAGTAAGCATCGTGTCTGGCAAAGAGTGCCGCTTGTTTATTCAACCTAAAGCCAGGTGTCTGCTCATACAACCCGTGGATGAGCATGAAATGGCTTTGTTGGACCAGGAGGTGGAAACCATCCGACTACTGTCTGACCGGTCTTTTTCACTCGTGGCGTTCAAGATTGATGACTGGAACCAAGAACTGTCGCCTTGGACTGCTCCTCCTGTATTTGGAAAAGTCCCTTTTGGTGTCGGTGCGCAAAAGACTTTGGAATATGTCGTAGAGCAAATGCTTCCTGGGCTGCAGGAAAAGGAGATGGACTCTTCACATTGCTTCCTCGGTGGTTATTCCCTTGCCGGACTGTTTGCGCTGTGGGCTGGATATCAGTCTGACAGATTTGAGGGAATCGCTGCCGCATCTCCGTCTGTATGGTTTCCTCATTGGATGGAGGACGCTGCAGAAAGGAAACCGCTT
>CADCQC010000035.1 GCA_902803455.1 uncultured Prevotellaceae bacterium | reverse complement strand
CCCGACTCGTTGGAGAACAGGCCTCGGGAGATACCATAGCGGGCGGCAATCATGAAACTGCCGCCGACAAAGCCTCCGCCAGCGGCTTCTGGATTGAAGGCTGACTTGACAATCAGTTGGAGGGCAGGCCATAAGAAGGAACCGTTGACAATGAGGATATAGATACAGCCGACGACATAAAACACCGCCATGAAGGGTACCAGGGCACCGCAGACACGTGCGATGCTCTTCACGCCACCAAGAATCACCGCCGCAGTGAGCAGGCACACGATACCTCCGATAATATAATTAGGTATATGATAGGCCTCGCTGGTCAAGGTGGAGATGGCATTGGCCTGTACCGTACAACCGATGCCGAAAGAGGCCAAGGCACAGAAAAGGGCAAAGAGCATGCCCATCCATTTCCAACCCAGACCACGTTCAAGGGCATACTTCGGACCACCAAGCATCTGGCCGTTCTTGGTCTTCACACGGTATTTGATGGCCAACAGTCCTTCCGCATATTTGGTGGAGATGCCGAAGACACCGGTGAGCCAGCACCAGAACACGGCTCCAGGACCACCAAGGGCGATGGCGGTTCCCACACCGACAATATTACCCGTGCCGATGGTGGCGGCCAAAGCTGTGGCTAAGGCGCCAAACTGTGACACATCGCCCGTGGAGTTCTCGTCTTTGGTCACGGATAATTTGATGGCCTTGAAAATCTTCCGCTGGGGACATTTGAGCATGATGGTCAAAAAGATATGGGTTCCCAGAAGGAGGATAATCATTGGCCAACCCCATAACACACTGTTGATGGCACTGATGATGTCGTCGAATGTTTGCATATAGTTGTAGAAACGGTGCTTTGGTTAAAAATGTACATCCACGTAGGGATATCCCATCGATAGGAATACTTGTCTTATCTCATCGACAGCATAAGCCTGGGCGGTATGAATATTGGATTCGGTCATGCAGCGGGCGATCATCTTCTCTCGCGCACGCTCATACAGGTCGGAGCGGGATTGCTGGTCCCAACTGCCGCTTTCGTGAAATGATTTTGTGCGGGCCTCATCAATGAACTCCTTGTCGAGGATGATGATGGGGGGGAGGGTGACATCCAAAGTGTCTTCCCGCATCCGGATGGCTCCTTCTGACATCTGCGACAGGTCGATACCCATCCTGACGGTACCATAATAGATACGGGTGAGTTGCTTGTCGCTGCCCAAGAGACGGCTCTCTGTCGTGTCGACCATCTCTTCGTCGCTGATGGCGAGGAATTCCCACTGGCCAATATCGCGGACTGCTTTCACGTCGGTGGCTTCAATGCTGATATGATCGTTGCTGCTGCCCAATGTCATCTCGTTGCGGGTGCCTTTCACAGTGAGGGAGACGACCATCACGACGAGGGCTATCAGCGTGGCGGCTGACAGGATGAGCCGGGCCAACGGGTGTTCTTTCTGTGGGGTGGGAGAGGAGTTGTCCATATGTCTATTCCAATGATCTGCGTAATGATTTCTCGTCAAAGTCTTTCCTGAAGGTAATCACTATCTCGTCATCGACAAACCCCAGCTGACGGAGAATGGGGATGAGCACATGTGTCGCATTCTGACGCGCACGGTCGGAGATCTTCAAATCATCGATGGAGGCGAGAATACTGGCACGGCCTTCTTTCTCGTAGCCAGACAGTTCCTCGTCAGTGAAGTCGGAACGAAGAAGGGCAACGTATGACTTCACTTCTTCACGGTCAATCTTCGTGCTGATCAGCTCCACCTTGGGATCAGGGAGAATCAGCTCTATCTTTCCGTCGTCGAAAAGCACGTTGGCATCGCTAAAATCCTCGAAATCGATATACCCCTTCAGCGTGGCATTGATGGGGATGGCGATGCGGCGGCTTCCCGCGGGTACATTCAGGTTGTAGTCCAACCCGAGAATGCTGCCTTTGAGACGCAGGTTGTCATTATGCGTGATGATACGGTGCACATGAAACTCGGTCGTATAGAGACGTGAACATTTGCGGATACTGGAAACCAGCATCTTCATCGTGTCTGCTTGGGTCTTGACAGTGTGCTCATCCCTTGCGCTTGATGAAGGGGACGTTTCCTTATCACCCGAACAGCCGATCATCAGAAGAATGGCTGCCAGAATGACCATTTTGCTTATCGTTTGGAGGATATGAGGCATGATGGATGATGATTTGTTTGCAAACTTACGATTTTTTTCTCACTTTGCCATCTCTTATCCCGCCAAAAGTGAAAAAATAAGTGAACAGATGCAATTATTTGCGAAATCTGTCACAAAGACAAAAATATTTTTAAACTTTTCCGTTTCTTTTGCATCAAAGTGTTAGTAACAGCAGGCTGCTCAACGAATTTTCTAACAATAAAAAAATATCTTATGAAAAAGTTTATCGTAGTGGCTTTATTGGCCGCAGCAGTATCCACACAAGTGAATGCACAAGACAACAACAACCAGGAGAGACCAAGATTTGACAGAACAGAAATGCTTCAGAGGCGTACAAACAGCATGGTCGAGAAATATGGTCTCAATGACGCGCAGAAGGAACAGTTGCAGAAACTCAACGAGGAGTATGCTGATGTGATGCCCATGATGGGACCGAGAATGCGCGGTATGGGTGGACGAGGAAATGGTCCTCGTATGAATGGCGGCAGACCCAATAACCCACAAGGTGCTCCACAAGGACAACCCGAGATGAGAAGAGAACGGGGGCAGATGCAACCCAATCAGGGATTCGGTGGACAGGGACGCGGCAATGGACCTGGTGCACGGAGATTTGATCCTGAGAAGATGAAGCAGTATGAGGAGCAACTCCAGAAAATCATGACTCCTGAGCAGTATGAGAAATATCAGGCTGACCGTAAGGAGATGATGGAGCGCATGCAGCAGATGCGTTCACAAAGACCACAACAATGACGTGTTTAGTTTTTTAGTTAATACAATTAGTTGTTTTAGGTATCTTGAAATGAGTTTTCAGGGAATGGAAGACTGCCCTTCGGGGCAGTCTTTTTTTGAATCCTTCTTCATCTTTCATACAAGTGGAATCGAATACCCCGAAAAGACCAGTTGACCGCTTCATCTGATCATGTAAATCATAGAGTGGATGTGACTCAGACGTGACTGAAGAGATGATTCGGATGTGAATCATTAAAAATGCTGTTTCAGAAAACAGTTCGCATTTTTGGCTGGTTCACATAATTGCACTATCTTTGCAAGGTTTTTGGAAATGTTTTTGAAATATAACTGGTTTATAAGATGAAAATGGTCTATGCTGCCTTGGCTTCCTTGCTGGTAATGGGAAGTCTGGCTTCTTGTGAGAAAGAGAAAAAACAAACACTCAACAATATTATCGTTCCACCGAGGGAAGTCAGTGTTCCTGATACCATCATCCATCAGATGAATGAGACAGAAAGCAATGATGAGGTCTCCTGGGTGGGTAGTGTGTATAAGGTGAAAACCCACAGGTATTCCAACGACAGCTTATCCGTGGTGACAGACGAAACAGGGAAACGCTATCGCAATAACGTGATCCTGGTCAAAATCACCAGAAAAGACGGAAGCACGTTCTTTGAGAAGAAATTCACCAAAGCACTTTTCGACGGACTGGTGGATGATGACTATCTGAAGAAAAATCTGTTATTAGGACTGGTTTATAATGGTACAGACAAAGACGGACTGCATTTCTTGGGTAGCGTGGGCTCTCCCGACATCCTGACCGAGGAATATGTACCGTTTATTGTGACCATCAATAAGAATGGAGAAGTGTCTGTGGAAAAGGGTAACCTCGATACTCGTGAGGGTGTTGACAGCGATGAGACCAACAAACCTGTGCCTGAAAAATCTGATGAGGTAGTATAAGAGACTAATAGACACTATAGCCATTTTCCTTGCAATATTGGATGGCAGGAGCATAGCCTTGGGCGGTGGATCGGTGGATCCATTTCAGGCCCATCCGCTTATCGACAGGCACTCCGTTGCCCGTGAGATGAAACCAGCCGATGGCAAACTGTGCCTGCGGGTCACCACCCTGGGCTGCCAACTCATACCAGAACGCGCATTCCGTCAGGTCGCGCTCCACGCCATCGCCATTCCAGTAGGCAGCACCGACATTTTTCTGTGATTGTACATGACCCTGAAAGGCGGCCTCTTTATACCAGAGAAAAGCACGGTGGTGGTCTTGTTCCACACCATCCCCTAAATAGTAGGCGTTGGCCACGTTGACCTGTGATTGCATATCACCTTTGGTGGCGGCTTTGAGATACCAGTGGAAGGCTCTCGTGCGGTCTTGTTCCACGCCATCTCCTTTATAATAGCATTCAGCCACATTGAAACAACCATAGGTGTCGCCTGTTTCTGCCGCACGCATATACCACTCAAAAGCGATGGCGTGATCTTCACGTACCCCATAGCCACGCATGTAGCATACACCAAGGTTGTTCATCGACCTCGGATCTCCCTCGAAGGCCTGTTGCCGGTAGGCATTGGCTATCTCACGTTCTTTGCTCATGGTGGTAAAAAATGAGGGGTGTGCCCTCGAAAGGCACACCCTTCATGGATATGGATGATTTGATTAAAGGATGGTCTTCACTGCTTCGAGCATGCCTTTCTCCTGGATGAGGTCGAGGTCTTTCTTCAGCAGGTCT
>CADCQC010000034.1 GCA_902803455.1 uncultured Prevotellaceae bacterium | reverse complement strand
GCCAGCCCTTTCACCAATACCATTGACGGTGACCTCTACCTGTCGAGATCCATTAAGAACACCACTAAGCGTATTGGCAGTAGCCATTCCAAGATCATTGTGACAATGTGTCGAGATGACGGCCTTATGCACCCCATCGACATGCTCCATAAGATATTTAATCTTTTCCCCATACTCTTGTGGAAGGCAATATCCTGTTGTATCAGGAATATTGACGACAGTAGCTCCAGCCTTGATGACAGCCTCGATGACTCTTGCGAGATATTCATTATCAGTGCGCCCAGCATCTTCCGCATAGAATTCCACATCCTCCACAAATTTTTTAGCATATTTTACAGCAGCTACCGCACGCTGAATGATCTCATCACGATTGGAATTGAACTTATAGAAAATATGGTAATCACTGGTTCCGATACCAGTATGAATGCGCTTATGCTTAGCGAACTTGAGCGATTCGACAGCCACATCAATGTCGTGTTCCACCGCCCTTGTCAAAGCACAGATGACAGGCCAAGTGACCGCTTTGGATATTTCTATCACCGAATTGAAATCACCTGGACTGGAAATAGGAAATCCAGCCTCGATGACATCTACTCCCAGCATCTCAAGTTGCCGGGCTACCTGAATTTTCTCTACCGTGTTGAGCTGGCATCCGGGAACTTGCTCCCCGTCTCTCAGCGTTGTGTCAAAAATAAATAATCTGTCGTTCATTATGCAATTATTAATTGTACTCTTGTCATCTTGTTACAAAAAAATTGCCTTCCGCACTCATGGAAGTGAGAAAGGCAATTTCTATCAACAATGTTACACGTCAACGGCACACCTAATCACTTCCTACTGTTGAATACAGTCGGAGATCAAGAATGTCAATAATAATCATACCGATATAAAACATTGTGCCGTAATTCCCATTTGAGGGAGATAACAGGTGCAAAAGTAGACCATTTTTTTTGAACCCGCAAACAAATCATCAGATTTTTTGAAAAATTCACGTTAATTTATAGCTGATTCGCTCAAAAACATAATAAATCGACATATTTAGGCCTGTCAACCACTATTCTGCTTTTCCAACCACCTCTAGAACCTGTTTTGCGATAGATCGCATTCCATTGACAGATGGATGCCCATTGATTTTATGGATATCATGTAATGTGATGCAGGTCACTCCATAGTGATTACAAATCGTTTTGCAGGATTCGTTTATTTCGTCGCGTAATTCAGAGTTAAGGATAAAAAATATCTTTACATTCACATAACGTTTAGTCATATGATGAAGCATATACGCCATGGCAGGACGGAAAGTATAAAAATCAGCTTTTGTCCAATTTCCATATTTATAATCTCCAACAAGTTCACCCGCCCAGCTGTCGTTGGTTGCGCCAAAAATCAAAATGACATCAGGATTTCCCAAATGATCCATGCGAGTAATGAACGACCGATCAGAATAATCATTGCCATCGTAACCACGGTATCCAATTGTGCTTCCACTGTATGAATTATTGACGCAGATTTTATAACCGCCCTCATTGGCCACCTGCCACCACCATGTTTGTGTCACGTCATCGACGTCCGTACGATTGCCACACTCCTCATAATACCACATCTCATTAGTAGAAGGAGTAATATATCCCTCAAATGTAGAGTATGAGTCACCAAGAACAGAGATAGATGGTTTTTGTGCGCAGGCGACAAAAGAAGCCATCGTGCAAATGATAATGCTTAATATATGTTTCATCTTTTGTTTGACTATTATTTATAATAAGGTAAAAGACAATGATAACACATTAGAATTAAAATGGAGCATCAGGAGGTGGTGTTGGCCCTAAAGGATCTATCTCCCCATTCATTTTAGAACCAATGATTTCTCCACCTTCAGTTGGCGGCACATAGGTGTCTTCCGGATTGGCAAACTTAGTATATTGTCCGACGAAATGCAGCAGCACATCGCCGACGGCACCTTTACGGTGCTTGGCAATAATGATCTGTGCCATACCATGCAAGTCGTTTCCATTCTCATCGTGATAGATATGGTAATATTCCGGTCTATGAACAAAGAGCACCATATCCGCATCCTGCTCAATGGCTCCCGACTCACGCAAGTCACTCAACTGGGGACGTTTTCCGTCATTGCTGTTGTCACGCTGTTCCACAGATCGGTTGAGCTGTGAAAGTGCGATGATAGGGATATCGAGTTCCTTAGCTAAAGACTTCAATGACCGGCTGATTGTTGAGACCTCCTCCTGTCTGTTTCCGAATCTCATACCATTGGCATTCATCAACTGAAGATAGTCAATCATGATAATTTTCACATCCTTCTCACGAACCAGTCTTCTTGCTTTAGTCCTAAGTTCGAAAATCGACAAGCCCGGCGTGTCGTCCAGATATAATGGAGCGCCATCGAGTTTGCGTATATTTTTGTCAAGACGGTTCCACTCAGAGTCATCCAATTGACCATTCATCACCTTCTTGCTATCGATTTCGCAAGTATTAGAGATCAGTCTGTTGACCAATTGCACATTACTCATTTCCAGAGAGAAGAAGGCAGTAGGCACACGATTGTCAATGGCGATATTTTTAGCTATAGAAAGCGCAAAGGACGTTTTTCCCATGGCAGGTCTTCCTGCCAAGATCACCAAATCACTTTTTTGCCATCCGGAGGTCATCTCGTCCAATTTGGTGAATCCGCTTGCAACTCCTGTGAGTCCTCCTGTGTTGGCAGCAGCCAGCTGCATGATTTCCACCGCTCTCGCCACAATAGGGTCAATCTGAGTATAGTCTTGCCGCATATTTTTCTGTGACAATTCAAACAGTTTTCCCTCCGCCTCTTGCATTACAATCTCAATGTCATTGGACTCATCGAAGGCTAATGTCTCAATTTTACTTGCAAAAGAGATCAATTCACGTGCAAGGAACTTCTGGGCAAGAATGCGCGCGTGATATTCCACATGAGCAGACGACACCACATGTGAAGTGATATCCATGACATAACTCTCCCCCCCGACAAGATCTAAGTTACCATCACGTTTAAGCTGCTCTACGACAGTGATAAAGTCAACTGGATGCTCGTTGATGCTTAAAGCTTGAATGGCAGCATATACTTTCTGATTGCGTTCATCGTAGAAGGTTTCCGGTCTAAGTATCTCACTGATGACCGTAAAGGCATCTTTGTCGATCATCAGCGCCCCCAATACGAGCCGTTCGGTATCTGTGGATTGAGGCGGCAAGTGACCCAACCCTGGATCGATGGGCAGGGGTGTAGCTTTTCTTCTTCTGTTAATATGTGTATTACTATTGTCAGGCATAGATTGAATTGTAGTTATAGTTTATGAAATGCGTTTGCAAAATTAAAAAAAATGATTGGAATGCTATCATTTTTCTAAGAGAGTTTTCCGAATCTACTTATTCCATTTTTCATCAAAATCTATCCACCATCGATAAAACCAATCAAAAAAACTTGCAAATAGCAGCTAATAAATGCCTTAGCGTAAACGTTTACGTTGTTTTCGTTGTGATATTAAACGTATTATTTGCATTATTTGCTGATATATATTACCTTTGCACTCAGTTAGAATGAGTAATGAATAGTTGATAATAAGTTAGTTAGAGAAATTAGTCATGGGAGTTGTTGGGAAACAATTCCCATGCTTTATTTTATAAGGTTTCGATTCTTCTATCTATTATTAATATTTCATAACAAATTATCATATTAGGCGAATAATTGTTGGCAAAATCACACTTTTTATTTATTTTTGCATCGCCAATTTATAACAATCTATTTCTTCTCTTCTTTATGAAAAAAATATTAACTTTCATGATTGCCACTTGCACGTTTGTGGCATCACATGCCATCACATACCCATATTTGATCTTAGAGACGACCAATGGTGAATCCTTCACCCTGCCAGCCTCAGGATTAACAATCACTTTCTCTAATGGTCAATTAGTTGCCAGCGACGGAACACAGATAGCGCTATCCAGTCTATCCAAGATGTTTTTCTCTGACACTCAAGGTATTGAGACAACGATTCTGCCATCTTCTTTAACCGGCTCGGTTGAAGTGTATACTGTCTCTGGAAAAGCCATAGGTACCTATAATGATGCTCGAACAGCTTTGACACATCTTTCACATGGCGTATATATTTTGAAGGATCAGCGAAATCAACCAATAAAAGTCGTGAGATGAAAAAGTTTTTATTCTTTCTTTTCTTGTTTCAAATTATGGTAATGCCATCTATTGGGCAGACCATGCGCATAAACATGGGAGACGTCACCTATGCCATCACCGCCTCCCAAGCAGGTGAGATGACCTACAACAACGGCACTACCTTAACTGTATGCGGAAAGACTTATACCCTGTCAGAACTTACCAACATCACGATTGACGACACTGCATTTGACGACAATTTGGTTGACGTTCACTACGACGGTTCATCGGCAAAGGTTGTCATCTCAGGAAATCTTTCTCCATACCTGTCAGCCACAGTAAAAGGAGCACATGTGTGCATCCACACCAGTGACGATTTGCCATTTAATGTCACCTATATTCTTGCAGGAAATTCCTCTAATGGTTCATTTTATATGGATGGTGACCATGCCATGGGGTTGGTTTTCAACCAATTATCATTGATCAATCCCGACAGTGCCGCAATCAATATTCAGAATGGCAAATTAATAGGAGTCAGATTGGCAGACGGCACGACCAATTACTTGGCCGACGGTCTGACAAATGTTGTGGATGACGGTTCTGATGGACACAAAGCAGCATTTTATGTTGACGGTCACACCTCATGGACAGGATCAGGAGCACTGACAATTGTAGGCAATGTTAAACATGGTTATGTATCAGATGAGTATACGCTTTTGAACAAAGGACTCGGTTCGATCACAGTCACCTCTGCAGCATCAGACGGTTTCCATATCAATCAATACTTTAAGATGGAGGGTGGTACGGTCACCATTTCATCTACCGGCGACGGGATAGATGTGGAAAAGAAGAAAAGCGACAAGGAAGACAATGGGAAAATGATGATTGATGGAGGAACACTGTCAGTCACCACATCAGGCAATGCGACAAAAGCGCTGAAATGCGAAAGCGACATGGTTATCACCGGAGGTGTTATCACTGCCATTACAACGGGAACCGCAGTCTATGAAGCCGCCGCCAATGATATCTCCAGTAATGCATGTGCAAAATGTGACGGTTCGTTTACCATGAAAGGTGGCACGCTCACATTGACGAGTACATGCGATGGCGGTAAAGGCATCAAT
>CADCQC010000033.1 GCA_902803455.1 uncultured Prevotellaceae bacterium | reverse complement strand
GTCTTCTCGGCGATGGGATTCTATCCTGTCTGCCCGGCTACCGACCAGTATATGATGGCCTCTCCGCTCTTCAGGCGCGTGTCTATCCATCCGTCAGGTGGCGCCACCTTCACTATTGAGGCACCACAAGCCGATGCCGACCATCTGTATGTCCGTGAGGCGACTCTCAACGGCAAGCGCATGGAGGGTTGTTCGCTCTCTCATAGCGACATCAGACAAGGCGCCTGCGTGCGGCTGGAAATGTCCTCCCAACCCAAAAGATAAAACAGAAACGATATGAAGATGAAAAAAATCCTTCTCCTCCTTGTGGGGATGCTGGCGGCCCTCTCCACCCCGGCCAACCCTGTCGATGACTTGCTCGAGCGTATCGATGCAGGGGCATCAAAGAAATTCATCACCCAACTGGTCAAGTCCGACCGCGACTTCTTCGAACTCGACCAAAGCGGAAAGCGCGTCGTGGTCAGGGGAAACACCTGGGTCAATATCGCCACAGGTATCAACTGGTATCTGAAATACCATGCCGGTATCCATCTGTCGTGGAATGGCATGAAGGTGAAATTGCCCGGCCAACTGCCCGCCGTCACCCGTAAGGAGCGGCATGAGACAGACCTCTCGCTGAGATATGATTTCAACTATTGCACGTTCTCCTACTCCATGGCGTTTTGGGATTGGGAACGATGGCAGCAGGAGATCGACTGGATGGCGTTGCATGGTGTCAACATGCCCTTGGCCATTGTGGGGGAGGAATGCGTCTGGCGCAACATGTTGTTGCGCTTGGGATATACCGAAGAGGAGGTAGGACGTTTCATCGCCGGACCGGCGTTCCTTGCCTGGTGGGAGATGAACAATCTGGAAGGGTGGGGTGGACCGTTGCCCTTGTCATGGTATGACCGGCAGTTGAAACTCCAGCGGCAGATACTCGCGCGCATGAGGCAGTTGGGCATGAAACCGGTGCTTCCCGGTTATTGTGGCATGGTGCCCCATGACGCCCGTGAGAAACTGGGTCTTGATGTGGCGGATGCCGGCCTGTGGAACGGTTTTCAGCGGCCTTCCAACCTGTTGCCGACAGATCCCCGGTTTGGAGAGATCGCCCAATGCTATTACGAGGAACTGACCCGTCTTTTCGGGAAGGCAGACTATTACTCGATGGATCCCTTCCATGAGAGCAATGACGACAGCCGCATCGACTATGCCGAGGCGGCACGGGTGTTGCTCAAAGCCATGCGGAAAGCCAATCCCAAGGCCGTCTGGGTGGTGCAAGGATGGACAGAGAACCCCCGTCCGCAGATGTTGCATGCGCTTGGTGAAGGCGATGTCATCGTGCTCGACTTGTTCAGCGAATGCAGACCCATGTGGGGCGCTCCATCTATCTGGCACCGGGAAAAAGGCTATGAGGGGCATCAATGGCTCTTCTGCTTGCTGGAGAATTTCGGAGGGAATGTGGGCCTTCACGGCCGCATGGACCAACTGATCGATAATTTCTTCCTCACCAAGACCCATCCGCTGGCTAAAGGACTGAAAGGCATCGGTTTCACCATGGAGGGCTCGGAGAACAATCCGGTGATGTTTGAACTGATGAGCGAGTTGCCATGGCGGCATGAGCGGTTTTCGAAAGAACAGTGGGTGTCTGCCTATGTGAAGGCGCGCTATGGCACCGATGCGCAGCCCCTTCAACAGGCATGGCAGGTGCTTGCGAATAGCATCTACAACTGTCCGGTAGGCAACAATCAGCAAGGGCCACATGAGAGTATCTTCTGCGGCCGGCCATCGCTCAACAATTTTCAGGCATCCAGTTGGTCGAAGATGCGCAATTACTACGATCCGGAGCGCACGCTGCAGGCCGCACGGCTGATGGCCTCTGTCGCTGATCAGTTGAAGGGAAACAACAACTATGAATACGACCTTGTGGACATCACCCGACAGGCGGTGGCCGACCAGGCCCGTGTCCTCTATCACCGTGTGATCGCCGACTACAAGGCCTTCTCACCCAAGGCCTTTGAGAAGGATGCCCGTCATTTCATCGACTTGCTGATGATGCAGGACCAACTGTTGGGCACCCGAAAGGAGTTCCGTCTTGGCAACCGTCTCACACAGGCGCGGCAATGCGGCAGTACGGCAGCCGAAAAAGACCTCTATGAATGGAACGCCCGTGTGCAGGTGACCACTTGGGGCAACCGCTACTGTGCCGACACCGGCGGTTTGCGTGACTATGCCCACAAAGAGTGGCAGGGACTGCTGGCCGACTTCTATGCCGTCAGATGGAAGACCTATTTCCGGTTGCTTCAGGAACAGATGGAGAGTATGACGCGCCCCAACCCAGACATGCTTGGAACAGGGAGCAACAGCAACAAGACAGCAGATGAACTCTTCCAGATGGCCCTGCCCCAAGAGGTGAAGGTCGACTGGTATGCCATCGAGGAGCCATGGACGCTCCAGCACAATCCTTACTCAGAGGTGCCTCAAGGTCAACCCGTCGATAAGGCGAAGGAGGCGCTACAACTCATCACATCCATCTTCGGTCAACCATGAACCCCCAACAACGACTTCTCTCTCTTGATATCCTCCGCGGCATGACCGTGGCAGGGATGATCCTGGTCAACAACGGTTATGGTCAGTCGTATGAACCGCTGAAGCATTCTGTATGGAATGGCATGACGCCTTGCGACCTCGTGTTTCCCTTCTTTCTCTTTATCGTCGGCGTATCCATTTATCTGTCACTGTCGAAATGCCAATTCCAATGGTCAGGAGAGGTGGCAAGGAAAATCTTGCGCCGCACGCTGCTCCTCTTCGTCATCGGCCTGGCCATCAACTGGCTTGACCACGCCATAGAAGGAGAGTGGGCGTGCTTCGGACACCTGCGGGTATGGGCGGTGCTACAGCGCATCGCGCTCAGTTATGGCATCGCTTCCCTGTTGGTGCTGATGATCAATCACCGTTACGTGCCGTATGTCATCATCTGTCTGCTCTTGGGTTATGCCCTCATCTTACTGTTGGGCAATGGTTACGCGGCCGATGAGTCGAATATTCTTGCACGGGTCGACAGGGCACTTTTTGGTTCCGATCACCTCTATCGTAAGAGTCCGGTCGATCCAGAGGGGCTGTTGGGCACCATCTCGTCGGTGGCCCATGTGCTCATCGGTTTCTATGCGGGACGGTGCATCAAACAGGCATCTTCCGTCAGTGACAAGGTGATGGCACTCTTCATCTTGGGCACGGTATTGATCATCGGAGGATATCTCCTGTCCTTTGGCATGCCGCTCAACAAGAGGATCTGGAGTCCGAGTTATGTCATGGTGACCTGCGGACTGGCCTCATCGTTGCTGGCACTCCTGATGGTGGTCATCGATATCCGGGGAAAGCGGAAATGGTGCACATTCTTCCAGGTCTTTGGTGTCAATCCGCTTTTCTTGTATGTGTCGAGTGAGGTGCTGGCTATCGTCCTTGGTCATGTGGGCGTGAGCGAGATGGTTTACGGGGGCATCAGTGGCGTCATCTCACATCCTCAGACAGCCTCGTTATGCTATGCGCTCTATTTCGTGGGTCTCAATTTCCTCATCGGTTATCTCCTCTATCGCAAACGAATCTATATTAAACTATAATACTCCAATCGATTTCAATGATTCAGACAGAATTGGCTTTGCAGTTGCGCTCCGCGCTCGGTTTCTTTCCTTCAGGTGAGCAGGCGGAGGCTATCGATACTTTCTGCCGTTTTTTTACCGATGTGGATGAGTCGGCGGTCATGCTGATGAGCGGTGCTGCAGGAACCGGAAAGACCACCCTTGCAGGAGCCATCGTGCGGACGATGGTGGCCTTGAAGCAAAAAGTGATGCTGCTGGCACCTACCGGACGTGCAGCCAAGGTGTTTGCGCTCAACAGCGGGCATGCGGCATTCACCATCCACCGGAAAATATACCGTCAGAAGGCATTCACAGGCGACATGACAGGTTTCTTGTTGGCCGACAACCTCCACCGTGACACGCTATTCGTCGTGGATGAGGCATCGATGGTGTCGAATCAGGGATTGGGAGAAACCAATTTCGGCAGCGGCTTCTTGCTCGATGACCTGGTGAAATACGTCTATGGCGGACAGAACTGTCGTCTGTTGCTGATTGGCGACAAGGCGCAGTTGCCACCTGTGGGCGAAGAGGAGTCGCCAGCCCTTATCCCTGATGTGATGGCCGGCTATGGACTTCATCCCTACTGCTGCGATTTGAGCACGGTACTCAGACAGAGTCAGCAGTCGGGCATTCTTTTCAATGCCACGGCCATCCGCCAACTCATCACGCACGATGAGGTCACCAGGTTGCCGATCATCCAGTTTCATGGATTTGCCGACATCAAGATGGTGCCTGGCGATGAACTGATCGAATCGTTGGCGAGCAGTTACAGTGAGGTGGGTGTCGACGAGACCATCGTCATCACACGGTCCAACAAGCGGGCCACCGTCTACAACAGAGGCATCCGGGCCAGCGTGCTGGGAAGGGAAGAGGAACTATCCTCTGGAGACATGCTGCTGGTGGTCCGCAACAACTATTATTGGACGGAGAAAGAAAAGTTGCCGTTGGAGTTTATCGCCAATGGAGACCGTGCGGTAGTCTACAGGGTGCGTCACTACCGTGAAATGCATGGACTGAGGTTTGCCGATGTCACGATGACTTTTCCAGATTACGATCATCTGGAATTGCAGGCGACGGTCATCCTCGATGCGCTCTGGTCAGAGGTGCCGGCCTTGACAAGAGAACAGAATGAGCAGTTGTTTAAGAGTGTCTTGGCAGACTATGAGGATCTGTCGCTCAAGCATGACCGGATGGAGAAGGTCAGGAATGATATCTATTTCAATGCGCTGCAGGTGAAGTATTCATATTCTGTGACATGCCACAAGGCACAGGGAGGACAATGGGAACATGTGTATATCGATCAGGGCTATCTCACCGACGACATGCTGACACCCGACTATATCCATTGGCTTTACACCGCTTTTACAAGGGCAAGATCAAAACTATTTTTGGTCAACTGGCCGTCAAAACAGACAAAATGATGTAAAAAATGGCTAAAAATAGGGACTTTTGACAGATGTGAAGTCTTTTTTTCCTACTTTTGTAAGCAGATTTTGAAATAATATTATAATCATTCAACAAGAAAGAATATGAAGAAGAAAAGTTTGATGGCCATCCTCGTGACATTGGTCATGACAGGATGTATGACGATGGGCGGCGGCGGATTGTTAGGCGGTATAGATACCACCAACACGTTGGGAAATGTCATTGTCAGTGTGCTCGGCATCAATAAGGTGTCTGCTGAGAGTCTCGTAGGAACATGGCGTTATTCCGGCCCTGGTTGTGCTTTCACCAGCGACAACCTGTTGGCCAAGGCCGGTGGTGAGGTGGCTGCGTCGAAAATCAAGTCGGAGTTGCTGCCCTACTATCAGCAGTTGGGTATCAATGGCAGCAACACCTCATTCACTTTCAATCAGGATAAGACATTTAGCGCCAAACTCAACGGACAGTCAATCAACGGCACCTACACCTATGATCCCAACAGCGGTCAGATCGCTTTCAAGACGTTGCTCCTCTCACTGAATGGATATGTCACCCGTAGTGTCAATGGTGTCAATCTTCTCTTTGAGTCGAAGAAGATCTTGTCGGTCATGCAGACACTCGGTTCATTAAGCGGCAATGCCACTGTCTCTACCATCAGTGATATTTCCAAGAATTACAGTGGTGTGCGTGTCGGTTTCGATATGATCCGGTAAGCGTATTGAGGGCGATGTGCAGAAGTCGGCTACGCCGAGAAATTGATCAAAAATTAGATATAAAATTATTCAAAATTCAGCTTTTGGCTGTAGAGAAGAGAATCAAATAAAAAAGGCTGAAAAAGAGAAATATAAAAGCTGAAAAAGTG
>CADCQC010000032.1 GCA_902803455.1 uncultured Prevotellaceae bacterium | reverse complement strand
GTTGTTATTATAAAAATATGCTTATCAAATTTGATTAACTACTTACAAAGGCAAATTTAGGAAAAAAACTGGAATTATATGCCAGTCAAGATAAATAATATCATAAGTTTCGCAAGTTTGATCATTGGAAACTCTATCAATGATCATATGCAACGATCACATGCCATAATTCAAAAAAACCGCTGAATACTCAGCGGTTTTTACTCTGTCGGGATGAGGCGACTCGAACGCCCGACCCCTACGTCCCGAACGTAGTGCGCTACCAACTGCGCTACATCCCGATTTAGCGGTGCAAAGATATAGGTTTTTCACCACACAGGCAAATTTTTAGGCCAAATTCTTTTTGATACGCGTTCTTTAGGACATTTTTAGGTGATTTGCATGAAGAATCGAATCAAAGACAATTGGTCTGAAAAGTTTATCCACAGAAGATAGGAAAAATGAAAAGCATATCCATCTAAGACAGTAAAAGGAAAAGTTTTCCATCAAAGACAGAAAGCAAGAAATGTTTTTTGATAAAGAATAGAACTCTACATCAGAATTCCACATAAGGCTGCAGCCTTCTGATGACCTCGGGAGGAAAATCTGGCAATAGCGACAAGTCTGACAATGAATGCAAAGGACCTTTCAACCGCCGATAGTCGGTGATAGCCTTTGCCTGATAGAAATTGATATATGGATGCTTTCTCAGTTGCGCGAGAGACAACCGGTTAAGATTCATCTTGCGGACAGAAAGCGTACGCAACTCAAGGAAATCAAGAGCATCCTCTGGAAAGCCCTCTATCTCCATCAACTGTTCAAGGGAACTGAAACCACCCAGACGTTCACGATACCCCACCACTTTGCGCGCATAAAAACTGCCGATGCCCGGGACCTTTTTCAACATGGTGGTATCGGCCACATTAAGGTCAATATGTTCACCGACCTTTATTTTAACAGGATAGAGCAATGTGTCACGGGACATAGACGAAGAACGACGCTCCAAAGCAATACTGTCGCGGGCAAAGGACCGGCCGTCATGCGCATAAACATGATCTGCACTTCCCGTTGTCTTACCACGATTACCTTGTGAATGGCGAGTATAAGCATCATGTCCATACACCTCAGCAGCAGGACGGTAATCAGGAGAAATACGGATATAGGGGGCCATCTCACGGTATTGTTTTACCGTCAGTCCATAGACCCTTGCGAAGTCCTCTGGTTGGCGATACACACCCCCCTTAGCTCGGTATTTCAGGATATTGCGCACTTGCCAAGGTTGCAGTCCAAGTCCCAACAGCACCGTACTGTCAGCAGTGTTGGGATCAAAAGGAACGAGTCGCACCTCACGTGCCCCGACCGCATAATCATGCGCCATGGCCTCCCCCGCTTCAAAAGCGCTCAAGCTGTCTTCATCATCAGGTGCTGGTGTGGATAGATTGCTGTTGCCCACCCAGAAAATGACTCCCAAAGCCAAGGTTGCCAAGCAGAGTGCCACAATGAGCACCTTGCGGTCTGATTTCTGGAAATAGAAGAACTCCTTGAAGAACATACAGCGCGCCTTTCTTTATGAATCCCCCGATACCCGATAACAATCAGATCACCCCGATCTGATTAAGGAAAATCAGCACAATGCCAACCGGACAGATGAAGCGAACGGCAAAGATAAACAGGCAGAAGAATCGGCCGCTGACCGTCTCCCAATTGGTGAACTGTTCACGAACCAGTTTACGCGGCACATACCAACCAACAAAGAGACAGGTAAGCAAAGAGCCAAGAGGCAACAGCAACTGTGCCGTGAGCGCATCACACATGTCGAGTAAATTCATCCCCATCACCCTCAACCCAGACAAGATACCATTGGAGAGGGAACAAAGGATGGCGATGATACTGCATGAGATTGTCACCACCCAAGCACCCTTTGCTCTGGTGATGCCCAATTCCTCGTAAAAGAAAGCCGTACCTATCTCATGCATGGAGATGGTGGAGGTAAGAGCAGCCAGCGACAAGAGCGCATAGAAGAGGATCGCAATCACATAGCCCAATGCCGGGACTGCAGAAAAGGCCTCATGGAAGACATTTGGCAATGTGATGAAAATCAGCGATGGCCCGGAGTCAGGATTGACCCCCACAGAAAATGCCGCAGGGAAGATCATCAGTCCGGCAAGGATGGCGATAATGGTATCGAGAAAAGCGATTTGCACCGCAGACCTCAACAAATTTGTCTGCCGCGTGAAATAGGAGGCATAAGTACAGAGACATGCCGTCCCAAGACTTAGTGAGAAGAATGCCTGTCCCAAGGCCTCGAGGAACACATCACCTGTCACTTTGGAGAAATCGGGTTTGAACAAGAAAGCCACCCCTTTTCCTGCCCCAGGCAACATGCACGATGCCACGATAAGCACCACCAGTAAGAACAGCAATGCCGGCATGAAAATCTTGGAAGCCCGCTCGATACCCTCACGCACCCCACGTGCCACGACCAGATGCGTGAGCGCCACAAAAGCGACGGCCCACAACGTGGGTTTCCACGGATTGGCAGAGAATGAGGCGAAATACTGTTGCACAGCAGAAGTATCACCTTTGAGGTTTCCGAAAACTGCCGCCACCAGATATTGCAAGCACCAGCCTGCTACCACAGCATAAAAACCCAAAATGATCATCGAGGTGAACACTCCCAGATATCCTATGCAGCGCCATGGTGTCTTGCCCGCCAACTTACCATATGCCCTGGCTGCATTGGATTCCGCAGAGCGCCCCACAACGAATTCTGCCACCATACCTGGAATTCCGAGTAAGAACACACAAGCCAGATAAATCAGGATAAAGGCTGCACCACCATTCATCCCTGTCATATACGGGAAACGCCAGATATTGCCCAAGCCTACCGCAGAACCCGCAGTAGCCAGGATGATACCCACCCTCGAGCCGAAACTTCCTCTGTGATGCTCCGTCATATATCAGATTATTAAATGACATTCAACTGATGGAGGAAAATAAGCAGGATACACACCGGACATACAAAGCGCACACAGAAGTAATATACGCCAAAAAAGATACTGTGGAGTGTGCCCCAATTGGTGAATTCGTCACGCACAATCTTGCGCGGTGCCACCCATCCGATAAACAGACAGGTCAGCAGACCTCCAACCGGCAAGAAAATCTGTCCGGTGACATAATCGAAGAGATCAAACAGTGGCATGCCAAAAAGACTCAAGCCATCAAAGGCTCCCAATGACAGCGAGCAGAACATGCCGATGACCGAACAAATGCCAGTCACCAATAGTGCCGCCTTTCTGCGAGAGATATGCAGTTCTTCCTGTAGGAACGCTGTGCTCACCTCATGGAGGGATATGAGGGATGTGAGTGCTGCCACCGACAGCAACAGGTAAAACAATACTGACACCAAAAATCCCATCACCGGCAAGCCGGAAAAAGCCTGATGAAACACATTGGGCAAAGTGATAAACACCAAAGAGGCGCCAGAGTCGGGACTGATACCCACCGAGAATGCAGCGGGGAAAATCATCAAACCAGCGAGAATGGCCACCATACAATCCACGACACTGATCTGCAAGGCAGAGTTGAGCAGGTTGGTCTGACGTGAATAATACGACGCATAGGTACAGATACACCCCATCGCGATGCTCAAGGAATAGAACGACTGTCCGAGTGCCCCCAGAAACATGTTGCTGTTGATTTTGGAGAAATCTGGATTAAAGAGGAAAGAGATGCCCTTTCCCGCTCCAGGCAACATACACGAGGCCACAACGATAACCAACAGTAGGATGAAAAGTACCGGCATCATCAGTTTTGAGATTTTCTCGATACCATTGCGTACACCACGTACGATCACAAGATGGGTGATGGCCAAGAACACCACAGCCCACACGACCGGCCTGACAGGATTTGAAGAGAAGGCTGCAAAATAGCCTTTCACATAGTCGGCATCACCACTGAGCGTTCCCATCAGCGATCCATAGACATATTCCAGGCACCATCCCGACACCACCGCATAATAACTGGTGATGAGAAAACCTGTGAGCACCCCCAGATAACCTACATATTTCCACATGCTGCCACTGGCCATCCTGTCGTAGGCACGGGCTGTGTTGGCTGCGCCATGGCGACCGATGATAAACTCACTCACCATACAGGGAATACCCAAAAGCAACACACAAAAGATGTAGATGATAATAAAAGCCGCACCGCCATTCTCACCAGCCATATAGGGGAAACGCCACACATTGCCCAAACCGACTGCCGAACCAGCCGTGGCCAGCACAACCCCCATCTTGCTTCCAAAATTTGCTCTCTCTGAAGTCTTTGCCATACCTGTTGTCGTTTGTTCTTTTGACCGTATGATCATGATGAGGGGCCTTTCGCTCCTCTTAACTTGCAAAATTATGAAAAAATCTTTATTTTTGCACCCAAATCAAAACAAAAGATGCGCTATTTCTATCATTTAGTGAGAAAGTATCCTTTCTCGTGCCTCGTTGCTCTGGTGATCTGGATCTTATCACTTTATCCTATCACCGACATCTCTCTGCCCAATATCAAGTTTGCCGATAAATGGACACACATTGTCATGTATCTTGGGTTCTGTCTCGTCATCTGGGCAGAATACCTCTGGAAGCACCAGAAAACAAACTGGCGCAAGACCATGACATGGGCATGGTTTGCGCCAGTATTGATGGGTGGCGTGCTGGAACTGTTGCAGGCCTATTGCACAGGAGGCCATCGTAGCGGTGAATGGCTTGACTTTGTTGCCAACGCCACGGGATGCACCCTCGCGCTGCTTATCGGTATTCTTGCGGCAAAGTGCCTCTCCAAAGGATGAAGGGAAACCGCCGCATGTGCTTATTGTAAAAGCGTGCGTCGCCTGTCACTTCCAGGCCAAGGAAGTCTGGCTTCTCGAATGACTCGTCCTCGCTGCCCAATTCCACTTCAGCCATGACCAGTCCCTCATTGTCACCATAGAATTCATCGACCTCGAAGATGTGGTCGCCACATCTTACCAGATAACGCGTTTTATCGATGATACCCGGCTCGCACAGTTGCATCAGATGCTCCGCCTCGTCGAGAGATATTTCCTTTTCAAACTCATAGCGTTTCAGGCCGCCATCGGTCGATGGTCCTTTGATGGTGAGAAAACCTTTGTCATCACGCATTCTCACCCTTACAGTTGCCCCTTTGGCACCTATATAGCCCTGTTTGATGCGGCTGCTGGCGAAAGCCTGACTTTTATAGTCTACTTGTTTGTGGACGAGGAACTTACGTTCTATTTCAAAGCCACTCATAGACTTTTCTTTATCCATTGAGAGTCATCACCCATACACCATAGATGATGGCAAGCAAGATGAGTGCTGCGAAGATCCACTGCACCACTTTCTGTCCTTCTTTCTCCTGTTTCTCAGCGTAAGCTTTACGCTTCTGATTCATTTTCTTTCCCATAGTTTGATTAATGATTATGTTTGTTAAAATATTCTTCTATTGATCTCATCACTGGTCGTCATTAACGGGGAATTCCATCAAGTAGGCTTTGATGAAGCCATCGATCTTGCCGTCCATCACCCCGTCGACATCTGTCGTCTGGTAATTGGTGCGATGATCCTTCACGCGCCTGTCGTCAAATACATAACTCCGGATCTGACTTCCCCACTCTATTTTTTTCTTGCCGGCCTCGATTTTTGCTTTTGCTTCCAATCGTTTTTTCATGGCCCGGTCATAGAGTTGTGACTTCAGCAATCGCATTGCGTTGTTACGGTTTTCCAACTGTTTCCTGCTCTCCGTATTCTCGATGAGGATCTCCTCCTCCTCTCCGGTATCAGGGTCAACATATTGGTATCTCAAGCGCACGCCAGTCTCCACCTTGTTGACATTCTGTCCGCCGGCACCTCCACTACGGAAGAGGTCCCACGACACTTTCGACGGGTCGACATACACCTCGATGGTGTCGTCGACCAGAGGTGAGACAAACACGCTGGCAAAGCTGGTCATCCGTTTTCCCTGTGCATTGAAGGGTGAAACCCTCACCAACCGATGCACACCACTTTCACTCTTCAGGTATCCGTAGGCACAATCACCACCCTCGATCTCCATGGTGACGCTTTTGATACCGGCCTCGTCACCGTCCTGCAAGTTGCTGACGGTGACCTTATGTCCATGAGCCTCAGCCCATCTCATATACATACGCATGAGCATCTGCGCCCAGTCCTGGCTTTCCGTTCCACCAGCGCCGCTGTTGATTTTCAGCACGCAGTCCATCGGATCTTCCTTTTGGCGCAGCATGTTCTTCAGTTCCAGATCCTCAATAGCTTTGACAGCCAAGGCAAAGTCTTCATCCACCTCCTCTTCTGTCACCATATCATCATGATAGAAATCGAAAGCCAGTTTCAATTCATCAGCCCTGTCGCGCACCTCTTTATACCCATCAAGCCATTTCTGAATACTCTTCACCTTGATCATCTGCTCCTGGGCACGTTTGGGATCATCCCAGAAGTCAGGAGCCTGTGTGCGCAATTGCTCTTCCTCGAATTCTATCTTTTTCTTATCTATATCCAGGTATCTGTGCAGCGCGTCGGCACGCTCAAGCACATCCTTCAGTTGGTCGCTTGTAATCATCTCTTCTGTTTTAAGATATGGCTACCGCCATTCTATTCTTTATACATCTCCTCTATCTCTGCGGCATAGTTTTTCGCCAGCACATTACGGCGTATCTTCAGCGTATTGGTCAGTTCACCTTTCTCCATGCTGAACAACTGTGGCAGGAGTGTGAATTTCTTGATACGCTCATAACTTGCGAGTCCTTGTTGCAATGTCTCCACACGATCCTGCATCATCTTCAAGATACGCGGATGGCGGCAAAGATCCTCATGTGTATCGGCTTTGATGCCATGGTCACGGGCATATTCCTCAAGCATGGCAAAAGCGGGCACGATGAGTGCGGAGACGAATTTCCGCTGATCGGCGATCACGGCTATTTGCTCTACAAACTTATCGACCAGTATTTTCGACTCTATCATCTGAGGGGCGATATACTTGCCATTGGATGTCTTGAACAGGTCTTTGATACGTTCCTTGAGAAACAGTTCGCCGTCACGGAAATAGCCAGCATCTCCCGTATGGAAGAAACCTTCCTCATCAAATGATGCTTTGGTGAGTGCCTCACGCTTATAGTAGCCACGTGTAATGGTGGGACCTTTCAACAAGATCTCATCATTCTCTCCGATCTTCAATTCGATGCCAGGAATCAGCTTACCCACAGACCCTATGGTATATGGCTCTCCGAGATGGTCGTTGGACACCGTGGCGAGGCTCTCTGTCAGTCCATATCCCACCATCATGTTGATACCGATGGAGTGGATGAATTCCTCCACCTCCGGCGACACGGTGGCACCTGCAGTAGGAAAGAAGTGAGCGTTTTCGAGTCCCAGTTGCTTACGGATAAGACTGAAGACCGTGTTGTTGAACATGCTGTATTCTGCCTTCAGATGGAACGGCGGTCTTTTTCCATGGCTCAGGTATTCGATATTGTGGCGTCGACCCACGCTCAGCGCTTTTTTAAAGAGCGCACGTTTGACCCCGCTGGCACTGTCGATCTTGGCTTGCACACCAGCAAATACCTTCTCCCAGAATCTTGGTACAGAACTCATGCAAGTGGGATGAACCTCCCTCATGGTCTCCTGTATCTCACGTGGATATGTATTGATCACGAGGCGCGCCCCTACCGTGAGACACAAGATGGCCCACCCACGCTCAAAGACATGCGTATAAGGCAGAAAATTCATCACAACATCATCGGGTCCCACGGGCACAGAAGTGTAATTGGCCTCCATTGCCGCATGGTATTGTCCGTGGCTGAGGATAACACCCTTGCTGTCGCCTGTCGTACCACTGGTATAGAGGATGTTACAGATATC
>CADCQC010000031.1 GCA_902803455.1 uncultured Prevotellaceae bacterium | reverse complement strand
TGATAGTCGTTGCCCACCTCCTCGATGTCGCAGACCTCGAGGATGGCCCAGTCCACCTCTCCGTAGAAGCCATAGCGCAACTCTTGTGCCATGTGGCTCAGATGGAGGTCGTTGTAGGGGATTTCGCCAGCATTGACATGTTTGCGGAAGTCGTTGTTGGTGGTGTAGGGAGCGCGATACTTGATGGCGTTGGCGTTGGCCAGGTCACCATCGGTGCTCTGTCCTGTCGATGCACCTGTGAAGATGCCCACTTTGAATTCGCGTCCTGCCTCATGCTCGGCAACGGCGATTTTTGCCAGTTCCTTCGTAACGGCTTTCGCCACTCCTGCAGGTGTGAAACCGCTGAGTGCAAGATTTTCTCCGTTTTTGATGAGTGATGCTGCTTCAGTAGCAGTGAGACGTGTGTATGCCATATTGTAGAAAGATGTTTGATAAAAATATGGCGCAAAGTTACTTGAAATCAGTCAAAACGGCAAATTATTCAATATTTATTTTGTTTTCGGGGTTATTTTGGCTGACGGTAAGTACAAATATCTGAAAAGTCAACAAAATCAGCCGGGAAACTTGGAGTGCAGATAATTCGTGAAATCCTCACGATAAGCATCTGTGACACGGATGATCTCTTGTCCGATATAGATACAATCATTGCGGTCAACACTCCTGATTTTGTTGAGGGCGACAATGTAAGATCTGTTGACTCTCATAAACAGGGAGGAAGGGAGCATCTCCTCGACCGATCTCATCGTCAGGTGGGTGATCAGGGGCTTTCGTTCTCCATCGAGATAAAACATGACATAATCTTTCATGCCGCAGACAAACAGGATGTCGGAGAGCGCTATTTGCCGGTATTCTCCATCTACTTTCAAGAAGATGGTCTCTGGAATGGGAGCAGCACTGGCGGTCTCTGTCGTTGTGGCCGGTTGGCTGGTCACCGTGCCGGTTCTGGCAAACCATTGTCTGGCTTTCTCGACAGCCGTGATGAATTTATTGTATCGGATGGGTTTCAGCAAGAAGTCCAATGCTGATACCTCATAGCTTTCCAAGGCATACTCCTGAAAGGCTGTAGTGAAGATGATGCGTGTCTCGGCAGGAAGCATGCGGGCCAGTTCCATACCATTGAGGTCAGGCATTTGGATATCGAGGAAAAGCAGGTCGGGGCACAGTTGCTTGATGGCTGTGGTCGCTTCCACGGAGTCAGTGAAAGAGGCCAAGAGATGCAGATCTGGTGTCTTGGTGACAAAAGACTCCAGCAGTTTGACGGCCAACGGCTCGTCATCGACAATGATACAGTTGAGTGTTCTCATTTTTGGATAATGATTTTCACTTGATAGATATTGGGGTTGGCTTGTTGTTGCCAGACATAATGGTCATGATAGATCAGTTCCAGTCTGCGTCGTGTGTTTTCCAGTCCGATGCCGCTTCCACTGCGGTCGGTGTCGCTTTTGGCATAATTGGTGTTCTTGCTCTCAAAGATCATCTGGCCATCCTGTTGTATCAGAGAAATATCGATGGTAGAGGGCTTGTTGCTGCTTACTCCATGTTTGAAGGCATTTTCGATCAGTGAGATAAAAATGAGTGGCGCCATCTGGTATTGCGGGTTTTCGATTTGGAATTTCGTGGTGACCGCCGTTTTCTCATTGCAGCGCAGTTTCATCAGTTCGATATAGTTGCGCATGAATTCCACCTCTCCCTGGATAGGCACCATTGTCGTATCCGTCTTGTAGATGGCATAGCGGAGCAGGTCACTGAGTTGTGCGATGGCATCCTGTGCGGCATCAGGGTCGATTTGTGTCAGACTGGATATATTGTTGAGCGTGTTGAAGAGAAAATGAGGATTGATTTGGTTTTTCAGCCATGCCAGTTCTGCTTCCGTATTTTTATGGCGCTCTTCCTCCAGCATTTTCTTTATCTGCCGGTTTTTGAGAAAATGCCTTAGGCCACAGGCAAAAGCCACGACCGCGCAGTTGAGCAGGAAGTACACGAGCATGGCAGAAGAGAAAGCGATCCACGCAATGGCAGGCATCTGCACATTGGGGTTGGGTGATTGTCTGCTCATCCAGATGAGGCCAAAATTGAGGAAGACGAACATCAGGATATTGGCAAGGGCAAACCATCCATACCGTTTTTTGGCGAACAGCCAGGGCCAGAACAGGTAGAAGTTGGCGAAATAGAGCAGACAGGGAGTTTGCAGGTTGCTCCACACCATCTTGAACGTGGTGACGGCGGTCGACAGATGACCGGAGGCAAGCAAGGCAGCCAATGATGGCAGCAGCACTATTGCTGCCACCATTGACAATTGCATCAAGAACAGTAAGGTGTCTTTTCTCTGGATATTAATTTTCATGATGCAAAAATAGTTTTTTTTTGGATATGTTGTACGTCAACAGTCAGATTATTGTGGCTCTGTGTCGTGCTGGTTGAGGGAATCATGTCTTACATCGGCATTTCATTGCCTACACTGTTGATCATCTCGCCTTGTGACTTCTGTTCGATATAGTCGTTTTGGATGCGCGATTGATGTTGTCTGGTTTGTTTGGCGTTGCCGAAGGTATAACTGACGCTCAGATTGACACCATAGATAGGAACCTTGATGGTCTGGTGCTGCAGGAAGTCTTTTCCGCTGCTGTAGGATTCCATTTTGATGCATCCTTTGTCGGAAAGGCCAGTCATGCCGCTTACGCTGACGGTCAGTTTGTCGTTCAGGAAAGATTTGGAGAGATTGGCGGTCAAGATGTTGAATCCGCTGCTCCAGCCTTGGAGGGTATAGGTTTTGGTGGAGGTGATGAGGAAGGCGCCGGCTTTCAAGTTCCAAGGCAATGTCTGTTGTATACCGAGCATGGCGTTGGCTTGCCATCCGCTGTTGTAAGCATTCAGTTCTTTGCTGCGAAGGTCGTTGTAACTGGCTCCACCATTGAGGAAGATGCGGGTATCTTTCGTGGCCAACCAGTTGACGTAGACATTCACGCCCGTCTGGTTTCTCTTCACGATGTTTCCATACGTGGAGTTGAGCAGTCCGTTGTCATAGAAACTGTATTGTTCGATGGCGTTGCCGGTATAGGTGTGCCGGAGGTTGGCGTTGAGCATCAGTTTTTGTGAGAACATGTTATAGACCAGCGATACATTGTGTGACTTCTCGATATCGAGATCAGGATTGCCATATTGCAGACTGTTGGGATCGGTGCGGTTGATATAGGGATTGAGGTAGGTGATACCCGGACGTGAGATGCGCAGATTGTAGGTCAGTCCGATGTTTTTGGTGGGGGCCAGTGAGTAGCTGAGGCTGGCAGATGGCACGAGACTTCCGTAGTTGGTCGAGAAATTTTCACCGTTGCCCAAATTGTATTTCACGTCTTGCCATGTGTGCTCATAGCGCAGTCCGGCTTTGGTGCTCAGGTTGTTCCATTTTGCCTCATATTCACCATAAGCGGCGGCGATGCTGTTGTTATAGACATAATCCATGCTCATGCCAGGGGTATAGACATCCTTGAGATAATATTTTGAGTCTGTGCTGGCTCGTCTTGAGATGAATTTGACACCTGTGTTGAAGGTATGGTTCTCTATGACAGGAGTAGTGAAGTCCATTTGGAAAGTGTGGTCGGTGGTGCGGTCTTTGCCATCGGAGGTACGGTCGGTAAGGTCCATGGTAATACCGTCAGGGGCATGGAAAGTGTTGCTTTGTTCTGTCCTGGTTGGCGTATAGTCGAGTTGGTAGGACAAGACGAAATACTTGTTGCGTTCGGGGTTGAGAAAGCGTTGGTAGTCGATATTCCAACTGAGCGAGGTGTTGCTGTTTTTGCTGTTCATGTCGCTATTATAGGAAAAACCATTGTTTCCCGGCATGCCGTTGCCCCCCATTGTCGTGGTGTATTCACCATTGTTTTTCAACGACAGGCTGGTGACCGACAGAGATGTGTTCAGTGAACTCATCGGGTCGAGTTCATACCCCAGGCTGATGTTGCCCATCGTGAACGGCAGTTTGGTGGTGGCACGATAGGAGGTGAGGATATTGGAGGCGCCGTTGTTTTGTTCGATATCCACCTTTGTGGTTCCTGGAGTGGAGTAATTGACCATCACATTGGCACTATA
>CADCQC010000030.1 GCA_902803455.1 uncultured Prevotellaceae bacterium | reverse complement strand
CTTGAAGGTTTCCAATGTCTGTTTCTGGAGATTCTCCAATTGTGGGTAACTGCGTGAGAAATATTCGATAAACAGTCGGACAACGCTTTCTTGCAGATGGAGCAGATCGCTGAAGGTGAAGAGTTCCACAAGCAGGTGGCGGTAGTAGGCTTCCTTGAGTTCTGGCAAGCGGCTGATGCTCTGACGGGCATTGGTGTCTTGATGCTGGATATAGTCTTCCACTCGCTGGTCGTTGATGATGGCTCGGGCGGGAATGGGGGAGGAGAGAAGCATCCCCTCAAGCGTACGGCAACGGCTCAGGGCGACATACACCTGGCCGGGGGCAAAAGAGAGACTGGCGTCGATAATGGCATGGTCGAAGGTCAGACCTTGACTCTTGTGGATAGTGATGGCCCACGCCAGACGAAGGGGATACTGCTTGAAGGTACCTTGCACGTCGGTCTCTATCTCACGGGTTTCCTCGTTGAGCGTATATCGGGCATTCTCCCAGACAAGAGGCTCAACAACAATGTCTTTTTCATCACCAGGACAGCGCACGTGTATCTGTTGACTGTCCAGATAGGTTACCTTGCCGATACGGCCATTGTAGTAGAGATGGTCGATGGAGGGATCATTTTTCACAAACATCACCTGCGTGCCTATCTTCAACTCCAGCAGATCGCTGGTCGGATAGGCAAATTCGGGAAAAGTGCCGTCAATCTCTGCGCGATAGGTGTATTTTCGGGTGGGAAGGTTCTGAAGGGCATTCTCATTGTATTGGTCGGCCAGACGGTTGTGGGTCGTCAGACGGATATAACCCTCGTCGGGACGGGGGATAAAGGCGGGCCGGCAACGGCTGTTCAGAAGCGCAAGGTCTTCGGCGTTCACAGCATTTTCCCTGATATGGTTGAGAATGTCGAGAAATACGCCGTCTTGCTGGCGATAGACTTTTTCCAGCTGGATGGTGACATATTCGGTTTGCGACAGTGCCTTGGAACCGAAGAAATAGGGGGTGTCGTAGTAGGGCTGAAGCAGATGCTCATCTTCTGGGGTCACGACGGGGGTGAGTTGCTGCAGATCACCGATCATGAGCAACTGCACACCACCAAAAGGAAGAAAGTGGTTGCGGAAGCGACGGAGCACGCTGTCGATGGCATCAAGCAGGTCGCTGCGCACCATGGAGATCTCATCGATGATCAAAAGGTCGAGGGAGGAGATGATGCGTCGTTTTTCCCTGCTGTAGTCAAACCTGTTCTTGATCTTGGAGTCGGGGACGAAGGGGGAGAGGGGCAACTGAAAAAAACTGTGGATGGTCACACCACCGGCATTGATGGCGGCTACACCAGTGGGGGCTACGACGATCGAACGCTTGCGGGAACGCTCCACCACGGTCTTCAGAAAGGTGGTCTTTCCCGTTCCGGCCTTACCTGTCAGGAAAATGCTGATGCCGGTGTTCTCTATAAAATCCCACGCTGTATTGAGCGCATGATTGTGTTCCATGACTGTCATGTTTGATAAAAAGGGGATGTGCCTGCTGTTTGGTGCACATCCCCCGTAAATCTTTCTATAGAGCCTGAAGGCTCTTTGTTTTTAGAATACGTGCAAGCCTAAGAATACCATCAGACCGTTCATCAGAATCCAGAAGATAGCGAATGGCATGGTCTTGCGCATGATGTCACCATCCTGACCTTCCATGTCGCAGGCGGCGGTGGCGATGGCGATACTCTGTGGCGAAAGCAACTTACCTCCTTCAGAACCGGCACAGTTGGCAGCGGCAAGCCAGTTGGTCTCGTTGCCGGAAACACCAAAGAACGTTCCTTGGTTGACAAGTCCCAAATCGTGCGCGGCGGTTGCCTGCAACTTGCCGAAGAGGATGTTGGCATTGGTGGCACTGCCGGTGACGAAGGTGCCGATCGATCCGATAAGCGGTGCAAAGAAGGGGAAGAGGGTGCCGGTGAGCGCCACAAGGCCCTTGGCGATGTCGTTGGTCATGCCGGCGTTGTTCATCAACATGGCCATGGCGACAAGGCAGCAGATCGTGACCACCGTCTTCTGAAGGTTGATGGTCGTCTTCGCCAGAAGTTTCATCAGACTGCCGAAGCTCATTCCTTGTATCAAACCACCGATGATCGCTCCCAGGAAAATCATCAGACCTGCATTGGAAAGCCAGCCAAATTTGAAGGCGTTTCCTGTGACAGGAAGTTCAAACTGTGTCACCAACGTACTGCCCAACAATTGGTTGATGGGTGGTACGATCTTACTTGAGATGAGGATGAAGAAAATAATCAGACCATAGACACTCCAAGCTTTCAAGGTCTTGACGGTGCCAAATGTCTTCTTCTCTACCTTGACCTCGTCATTGGGATTCTCGTCGCGGATGAAAAGCTTGTTGTAAATCAACATGGCGATGATGGCTGCCACACTACCCAAAATAGCGGGTGTCTCTGGGCCGATGAAATGGGCGCAGCAGAACTGCACGATGATGGAGAACGTACCGACGAACAAGGCCAAGGTGACGTTCTTCATGATCTTCTTCCGGTCGGTCATCATCAAGATGAGGAATGGGGTGATGAAGAACATCAATGCCAACTGGATGATGATGAAAGTAGCGACCTCACACAACTCGCCTGAGGTCGCTGTGCCTGATTCGGCAACTTGGTTGGCAAGTGTTGTGGCAGGTAGACCCACAGCACCGAATCCCACGGCGACAGTGTTGGCTATCAAACAGATGACGGCGGAGAACATGGGCTTGAAACCTAAACCGATCAGAATGGCGGCTGGAATGGCAACGGCTGTTCCGAAGCCGGCCATACCTTCAAGTACGCCACCAAGTCCCCAGGTCAGCAACAAGACGAGAAGTCCCTTGTCGGAGGTCATCTGGATAAACTGGGTCTTGATGGTCTCTATCTCCTTGGTCTCACACAATATGTTGTAACTGAATATGGCACAGATAATGATAAGGATGATGGGGAAACATGCTTTGAGCAAGCCCTCTACCACCGACCAGATGGTGATACCGAAAATGGAGGCGTTCGCATATTTCTCTGGGATGATGCCCAAGGCCGGTGCTGCGAACAATGCGAGAAGAATCGTTACAATAAGTGTCACGATGGCGCTCTTGTAACCTGATACTTTAAAGCCCATCATCAATACAATGAGCAAAACAATAGGAATAACTGAGATTAGTGCAGACATAAGTGTTATGGATTTAAAGTTTGGCTTCAAATTTACAAAAAAAATCGCCATGCCCAAACTTTTTCGCACCCTTTTTTCGCCACACCTCTCTTTTTTTGTCTTTAAGAATGCTCAGCCCCTATTTTTATCTCCGCTTTGCTCCTGCTTTCCCTCCGCTTCGCTCTCGCTTTTCCTCCGCTTTGCTCTCATTTTTTATGGATGCATTCTCCTTGTCCCGTTTTCTTGCGTTGCTATTGTCGTTCCGTTTGTTGCGTTGCCAACGCAACTCACATTTCCTCATCACATCTTCTTCTATCTCGCTGATTGGTCGATGAGGGTTGCTGAGTGACTTCACCCACACACACACCACAAACACCAGGATCGTGATTACGAT
>CADCQC010000029.1 GCA_902803455.1 uncultured Prevotellaceae bacterium | reverse complement strand
CGGCGATGCGGGCCACATGGTCGATATGTTTCTCGTCGATGAGCAGTCCCATGCGCTCCTGGCTCTCGTTGGCGATGATTTCCTTGGACGAGAGGGTGGTGTCGCCGATGGGGAGTTTCGACATGTCGATCTGACCACCACAGTCTTCCACCAATTCCGACAGACAGTTGAGATGACCAGCTGAACCATGGTCGTGGATGCTCACCACAGGATTCACGTCTTCCTCGCAGAGTGCACGCACCAGGTTGTAGGCGCGTTTCTGCATCTCGGGGTTGGCACGTTGTATGGCATTCAACTCGATACCGTTGGAATAACGGCCGGTGTCGACAGATGATACAGAACCGCCACCAAGACCAATACGGTAGTTGTCGCCACCCACCACTACGATCTTGTTGCCTTTCTGTGGCTCTTTCTTCAGGCAGTCGCGTCTGGTGCCGTAGCCCACACCACCTGCCAGCATGATGACCTTGTCGTAGGCATATTTTTCCGTTCCCTCTTTATGTTCGAAGGTGAGCACGGAACCGCAGATAAGGGGTTGGCCAAACTTGTTGCCGAAGTCTGAGGCACCGTTGGAGGCTTTGATGAGTATCTGCTCAGGCGACTGGTAGAGCCATTGTCTCACAGGGAGGATATCTTCCCAGTCGCGGTCGGTGTCGGAGGTTCCTTCATCAGTGAGCAGACGGGGATAGGCGGTCATATAGACGGCTGTACCGGCGATGGGCCATGAACCGACACCGCCTCCCATGCGGTCGCGGATCTCACCACCAGTGCCGGTGGCGGCACCATTGAATGGCTCCACCGTGGTAGGGAAGTTATGGGTCTCGGCCTTGAGGGAGATGACACTCTCCACGTCCTTCACTTCAAAATAGTCGGAGGTGGATTGGTCGTGGGGGGCAAACTGCTCCACGACGGGGCCGCGGGAGAATGCCACATTATCTTTATAAGCGGAGAGAATCTTATTGGGATTCTCTTGGGTGGTCTTCTTGATCATGGCGAAGAGTGACGACTCTTTCTCCTCACCGTCGATAATGAAGGTGCCGCCGAAAATCTTGTGGCGGCAGTGCTCAGAGTTGATCTGGGCAAATCCAAAAACTTCGGAGTCGGTGAGCGGACGGCCCAATTGGCTTTCTATCTGATGCAGGTAGTTGATCTCTTCCGGAGAAAGGGCAAGACCTTCTTGCTCATTGTAGGCTTCCAGGTCGGTCACTTGCTGGATGGGCTCTGGCTGGTGATGGATGGTGAAGATGTCTTGGTCGAGACCATGGTACATCCTTTGCAGCATGGGGTCATGGTCGGCATCCTCGGTGGCAACGGGAAAATACTCCTCAATACGGATGATACCGCGCATGTTCATGTTTTGGGTGATTTCCACAGCGTTTGTACTCCATGGTGATACCATTTCGCGGCGGGGACCGATAAAAATACCGTCCACCGTAGTTTGCCCGATGTATTTGGCGTCGCCATACAGCCAACAGAGTTTGGCTATCTCTTCTTTGTCCAATTCTTGTGATGCCGAGGTGGCAATGATACTCTCTGAAGGGGTCTTGAAAAAATGAATCATAATAATGGTATGAGTAATTTGGCTGCAAAGTTAATGAAAACCGAGTGCAGAACAAAATGAACTGTTCATTTTTTGTGTTCTGGGGCTTCTTATCTTTGTCACTTATCTTCGCCAACCAGCGCATGAAGAGCAAAAAAAAAGAGGGACGTCTCTCGTCAAGACGCCCCCCAGCCCTCCCGGATAGATATGGCATGATTTCTGAAGAGGGCCATTTCTCTTAATTTGGTTGGGGCTTGGCGGGCGCAAAAGTAGGAATTATTTTTGCTCTTTAAATAACTATCATTGAAAAAATTACTAAAAAGCAACTAATCAGATACAGTCTTGACGCATATTGTAAAAACATAATCAAGAAATGAGTGAAATCCCGTCGTCATCGAGGTTCACGACATGTCGGCGGTAGAGGTCACCGATGGCTTTTTTAAAGGTTTTCTTGCTCACACCGAAGATGCGCTGAATCACTTCTGGAGATGTCTTGTCACCATATGGACAGTGTCCTCCATGGGCGATCAGATAGTCGGTGAGTTCCTCCGCGAAGTCAAGGGTCTGCTGACGGCCTGAAGGTTGGAGCATCACGTCAATCTTTCCGTCTGGTCTGACCTGGTCAATATAACCCCGCAGGTGTTCTCCGATATGGATGGCGCGAAACACCTGGTTGGGATAGACAAGACCTTGATAGGTGTGGTCGATGATCACCTTGTAGCCCAAGTCGGTCCGCTGCCATACCAGTAGGTCGACAGCGGTGTTGTGTTGGTAGGGGGCGATTTCCTTACTTAGGTAACGGTCAATTTTGGCTGAGGCCACGATGCGGTAACTTTCCTCGTCGATGTGCACATGCACCATGTGGCGGGAACCTATTTCCATCTTTTTCTTTTGTTCACTGAACGGACAGAACAGGTCTTTCATCAGTCCCCAGCGGAGGAAGGCTCCATATTGGTTGACCCAGGCTACTTCCAGATAGCCAAATTCACCCACTTTCACATACGGGCGCTCCGTAGTTGCGGTCAAACGCTCATCTTGATCAAGGTAGAGAAAGACTTCTAACTCGTCGCCAGGACGTGCGCCTCGGGGTACATATCGGTTGGGCAGCAGGATGTCGCCTTGGTCACCGCCATCGAGATAGAGACCGAAGTCTGAGTCTTTGATGACGCGTAGTGTGTTGTAGTCACCTAATCGGATGTTATTCATTGTCGTGAGATGGTGAGGATGGTGAAATAGGTTTTTCGTCGGATGATGCAGAGGGTGTCTCGTCGGATGATACAGAGGGTGTTTCGTCGGATAAAGTTGATGGAACATCGTCGGAGACTTCTTTCTGTGAGGAAGCTGACGATGTCTCGCCGATGATCATACCGTCTTTCAGACGGATGGTGCGGTCGGTGATCTGGGCGAGGTTTTCATCATGGGTGACGATGACGAAGGTCATCCCGTAGCGGTCGCGCAGATCGAAGAAGAGTTGGTGAAGCTCTTGTTTGTTTTTGGTGTCAAGACTGCCGGATGGCTCGTCGGCCAGGATGACTGATGGCTCGTTGACAAGAGCTCTCGCTACGGCCACCCGCTGTTTCTCACCGCCTGACAGCTGTCCTGGCTTATGGTTGGCACGGTCGGAGAGCCCCATGAATTGCAGCAGTTCAAGGGCTCGTGCCTTGGCTTGTGCGGTTGACTTGCCTGAGATATAGGCGGGTATCATGATGTTCTCGATGGCGGTGAATTCCGGTAGCAGTTGGTGGAATTGGAAGACAAATCCCACATGCCGGTTGCGGAATTCTGAGAGACGGTTGGAGGAGAGACGGCTCACATCGGTACCATCGATGATGATTTGCCCTCCGTCTGCTTTGTCAAGGGTGCCGATGATCTGGAGCAAGGTGGTCTTGCCGGCACCGCTGGGACCAACGATACTCACAATCTCTCCTTTATTGATGTGGAGGGTGATGCCTTTGAGCACTTGCAGTTGACCAAAACTTTTGGTGATGTCTTTGATGTCTATCATATAGTGTCGGATGATGTGTCGTTATGGGAATGGCGCAGGTGTTGACGTTTTCTCTTCACCCATTCCACAATGACCTGGTAGGCGCTTCGCTCCTCCTGGTGCTGAGGTTCGGCGAAGGTCATGGAGTTCATACGGTCGCCATACTGGTCGGGGAAGATGATCATCAGACTCTTGCCTGTGTAGTAGTCCTCGATTTCTTTCGGTAGTTTCTCGAATGCAGTCTTATAAGATATGTTGCCCTTACGTGAGGTGACAAACACCATCAGGTGGTCGTCGTTCATCCTGGAAGCCAGGTTCGACAGTTCTTTCCAGTGCTCCATGACCTCATATTCATCCCGCACGTTGGGGTGCAGGTTGCGCACGTAGTCGCGGATCAGTTCGCAACAGTCATGACGGGCGTAAAACACGATGCGGCAGTCAAGATTGCCTGCCAGTCGCAGCAAACGCTCCAACCAACGGATAAAACCTGCTTCAAATTCTGCCCTTGATGGGATGGCGACCTTGATGCAGCGCAGAATGCTGAGGGGTTGGGTCAGCCTGACGAAGATAATCTGGCGGTTGAGCCCGTTGTAGAGGCTTTGGGCAAATTCTCCCCAGAATTTTGGGGATATCTCTTTATGGATATGCAGTCCCATAATGATTTCTGAGGCATCATATTCCTTAAAAGCATGTTTGATGCCGTTGGCGATGTTGGCGGCGATGCGCACCTGGGTCTGCATACGAACGTCAGCCGAACTGGCGACTTTTATAAGGTGGTTGAGGAGTTTACGTCCTTTCTCCTGATTTTCCTGGCGGTGCTCATCGTCATACACGATATTGAGCGCTACCAGACCGTGATTGAGTTTAGGATTACGCATCAGCATCCCCACATGGAGCAGATTTTCTGCCAACTCGGGATATTTTACCGGGAGCAAGATCTTCTCATCATCGTTGGTATAAGAATGCTGCGAATGGGTGCTGTCTTTCAGAACGATGATCTTCGCAGTTCTCTCTGTGATGATGGTACTGATGATGCAGGTGAATAGAATCATGATGACCACTCCATTGAGGATGGTGTCATCCACCAAGTAATGCCCAGGACTGACCTCCAGGCGCATGCCCACCATCACCATGGCGATGGCTCCTGCGGCATGGGCGGAGGTGAGACCGCACATCAGATGGCCCGACAGCAATGACATCCTGAAACGGATGCAGGCCCAGTAGGCAGCCAGCGCTTTGCCGAAGGTACCTACGATGACCATGAAGAGCACCACCCACAGCACATCACCACCATGGAAGAGCACACGCACATTGATGAGCATGCCCACACCGATAAGGAAATAGGGGATGAACAGGGCATTACCGATAAACTCGATACGGTTCATCAAAGGGGAGAGGTGGGGGATGTAGCGGTTGAGAATCAGACCAGAGAGAAAGGCTCCCAAAATGCCTTCCAGCCCGGCGGCATTGGCAAGAGCTGCGCTGAGAAACATCATCGAGAGGACAAAGATAAACTGCATCACGGCAACGGAATAGCGGTGTAGAAACCACCGTGTCAGACGTGGAACCACCAGGATGAGAATAGTGCAGAAAATCGCTATCTTGAGGAGAAAAAGCAACCAGAACAGTAGACCGCTATTGCCGTTGAAGGCAGAAGTGATGGCCGCGATGGCGGTGAGCGAGAGGATGAGGGCAATCATCGTGGCTCCCACACTGAGGGCGGCTGCGGGATGCTGTTGGATGCCATAGCGTCCGATGATAGGATAGGCCACCAATGTGTTGGAGGCCATGATGCAACCTAACAGCAGTGAGGCTGCTTGTGAATAATTAAACAAAAGCAGAGAGATCGCATAGGTGATGAGGAAAGGGATAAGGGCTGTCAGCACACCAAAATGCAGCATCTTGCCGGTGTTCTTCTTGATGCTCTCCAAGTCCATCTCCAGACCAGCCAGAAACATGATGTAGTACATGCCCACTTTGCCAAACAACTCAAAAGAGTCATCGCGCTTAAGGACATCGAGACCGTATTCGCCTATCAGCATGCCCGCAAGCACCATACCGATGATGTGGGGAATGCGCAGCTTGCCCATGATAATGGGAGCCAGCAGGATGATGCAGAGCACGACGAAGAAGATCAACGTCGGGTCGGTGATGGGGAAATAATGGGCGATGTCAAACATCTTTGTTCTGGTCAGCGTGCTTTTTCGTTGCAAAAGTAAGAAAAAAAATACAACTTGAAAAGCTTTTCCCATATTATTGCGGTATCATATCACTGGCTCTTTTATTTTTGGGAGTGAAGTTGCATAAAGATAGCGTGTTGTTTCATTTTTGTTGCAAAAAAGCATTTTCTTCCTACTTTTTTGCATTGATTATCACTAAAAATAGTAATTTTGTGCGCTAATTCGTCATGGATGTTCATGAATGATGCTTGACAAGACGTCCATGACGGTTCAAAGCAATATCTCTTTTTAACATAAACCCTTCATAACAAGCAAGCAAAAATGAAAGTAGCGATTGTAGGTGCGAGTGGTGCAGTGGGACAGGAGTTCCTCCGCGTACTTGACGAACGTCATTTCCCGATCGATGAATTGGTACTGTTTGGTTCTACCCGTAGTGCAGGTAGAAAATATCTGTTTAAAGGAAAAGAATATGAGGTGAAACTTCTCCAGCATAATGATGATTTTAAAGATGTTGACATCGCCTTCACATCGGCTGGCGCAGGCACTTCAAAAGAGTTTGCAGAGACCATCACCAAGTTTGGTGCTGTCATGATCGATAATTCCAGTGCTTTCCGCATGGATGATGACGTGCCCTTGGTGGTGCCGGAATGTAATGCCGCTGATGCGCTCAACAGACCCAGAGGGATCATCGCCAACCCCAATTGCACAACCATTATGATGGTCGTTGTGCTGCAACCGCTCGAACAATTGTCGCATATCAAGCGCATACGCGTGTCGAGTTATCAGAGTGCCAGTGGGGCTGGTGCCGCTGCTATGGCCGAACTGGAACAGCAATATCGTGAGATCGTGGAACAGAAACCGGTTACCGTGAAGAAATTCCCTCATCAGTTGGCCTACAACGTCATTCCCCAGATTGATGTCTTCCAGCCTAATGGATACACCAAAGAGGAGATGAAGATGTATAACGAGACTCGCAAGATCATGCACTCTGACGTGAGATGCTCGGCTACTTGTGTGCGGGTTTCTTCTCTGCGCTCTCACTCGGAGAGCGTATGGATTGAGACAGAGAGACCACTCAGTGTAGAGGAGGCTCAGGCTGCCATCGCCGCAGCTCCTGGTTGTTCACTGTGTGATGACCCAGCCAACCTTGTCTATCCCATGCCTCTTGACACCGCAGGACATGACGACATCTATGTGGGACGTGTCAGAAAAGACCTGGCCGAGGATTGTGGCCTTACCTTGTGGCTCAGTGGCGACCAGATCAGAAAAGGTGCTGCCCTCAATGCCGTACAGATTGCCGAATACTTGATCAAAGTGGGCAACGTGAAGTAGGCTTTCTCTTCCAAATTAAGCTTCCTGGATATCGTAAGACTATCTCCTGACAGATGGAGCATCTGCTTTCCTCTTTCGATAAAATCTCTCTCGATGAGATGAGTGGTATCCGATTGATGAACCGAATCGATACCAAATTCGTCACCAATTTACCTATGTTGGTGAGGTTGCTCAGTATGGCCAAAGGGGAATATATGGCACAGGAAATTCAGGGAGAAAGGAATATGCGGTATGAGACCACCTATTTCGACACGAAGAACTATGATATGTTCTATACTCACCAGCATGGACATGCGGGACGGCAGAAATTGCGTTTTCGAACCTATGTGAGTTCACAACTGCAGTTCATGGAGGTGAAAACCAAGAACAATCATGGCAGAACCAAGAAAAAGCGGATGGCGGTGAGCGACATGTCGTTGGATGACCCAACCAAACTGGAGTTCATCAGCACACACCTCAGATACGAGGCCGAGAGTCTGATGCCCGCCATCCAAAACCGGTTCGACCGCATCACACTCGTCAATAAAGGACGAACAGAACGGCTCACCATCGATACCAACTTGCAGTTTCACAATCTTGTCACCCATGTCGACAGGCATATGGGGCCTTTGGTCATCGTGGAACTCAAACGGGATGGCTTGTGCTTCTCTCCGATATTAGAGATGCTCCGTACGTTGCGCATCTTCCCGCATGGTTTCAGCAAGTATTGCATGGGATCGGCTCTCACCAACGATCTGTTACGGGTCAACAGAATAAAACCGAAACTCATCGATGTGAGGAAAATTCTACAAGAAACAAACAATTGAATTTCATAGTCATAATCACACCTTAATCATCATGGAATGGATCTTTAATTATATCTCGCCAGAATATTTTACTATGCTGGTCAGATTCATTATCTGTATGGCCGTCAACTGGGTCATCGTCGCCTTGCTATACTACCCAAAAAGCAAACGGCGTGATTTCTTTTTCACCTTCATGCTCATCGGAGTGGCGATCTTTTTCATCGTCTTCTTCATGATCTTCGTGCTCGAGGATATGAAGGGAAAAACCGGTATAGGTGTCGGTATCGGTATGTTCGGCATCTTCAGTATTATGCGTTATCGCACGGATGCCATGCCGGTCAGAGAGATGACCTATCTCTTCATCATCCTGTGTCTGTCGGTTGTTAATGCGCTGGCTTCCACAATTCCTGTGATGGAACTCATCCTCACCAACCTGCTCATCGTATGCTGTGTCTGGGGATGTGAGAAATCACTCAAGATGGAACCCTGCAAACTGATACAGTATGACCGCATCGAGCTGATCAAACCTGAAAGACGCAAAGAACTGATAGAAGACCTCAAGGAGCGCACCGGACTTGATATCATCAAGGTGGAGGTGGGAGGCATCGACTTCTTGCGTGACATGGCCATCGTCAAAATGTATTATAGGAGCAAGTCAGGGAGCAACTCTGTTGACTCGATGGTGAAAATCAAACAGTCTACATTGATTGAAAAGTAAAATAGGGCGCCTTACAAGAAACAAACTACAACAGATGATAGCAATGCAAAGGATGATGAATCCAGGGAAAATATTATTGATGGTGATGCTGATGTTGCCAATGATGGCAAGTGCCCAGCATGATGATTTCGGAACAATTCTCTCTGTGGGTGCCGAAAAGAAAATCGACAAAAAATTCTCGGTAGGTGCTGAGGTGGAGATGCGCACACGTGATGATGTGAAGAAAATCGACAGATGGTCGGGAGGACTGGAGGCCAGTTACAAACTGATGAAGGGTATTAAAGTGTCGGCTGGCTATACGTTCTTATATGATAATATGGAGAAAACCTCCTATTACGATGAGGATGACAAACTGGTGACCAGAGGTATAGTCAGTGCTGGTGACCTGAAGAGAAAGGCTGAGTATTGGGGCATACGCCACCGTTTCCAAGTGTCGCTCTCTGGCAGTTATAAGATAAGAAACCTGGAATTGTCGCTCCGTGAAAGGTGGCAGTATACCTACCGGCCGGAGAAAACGGTTGACCATCGGTTCATCTATTTTGATGATGAGGAAGAGGAGATTATTCCAGGCGGGATGTCTGATGGTTTGCCGCATACCTATTCGTCAAAGGCAAAAAATGTCTTGAGAAGTCGTTTGCAGGCGGAGTACAAGATTCCCAACTTCCCTGCCACTCCGTTTGCCAACGTGGAATTATTCAACGCATGGGCTTTGGAGAAGGTCAGATATACTGCTGGGGCTGATTGGAAAATCACCAAAAAACACATCGTGTCGTTGTTTTATCGGTATCAGCACGTCAACAGTGATGACGATGATGAGCCCAACAGGCATATCATTGGTTTAAGTTACCAATGGAAGTTTTAAGATTTGCGAAGGATCTAATTTAATGAATGTTCGCGTCTGTGATGAGAATTTATGTGGCAAGCAGTTGGAGGAATGCTTACTTTCCTCTGGTTATTGAAACCCTCCGAAGAGAAGGATTTGATGTATATGATTTCCGTAATCCACCAGATGGCGGAAATGGTTTCAGATGGTCTGACGTGGGAGTCGACTGGCTGGATTGGTCTCCTCAGGAATACCGTGAACGGCTGTCGCATCCAAAAGCGGAAAAGCAGTTTGACAACGATATCAAGGCGATGATGGCGTGTGATGCGTGTGTCCTCTTGTTGCCGTGCGGCAGGTCTGCTCATACGGAGGCGGGATGGTTTGCCGGAAAAGGAAAGCCCGTCATTCTTTATATGCCAGAAAAGCAAGAGCCGGAGTTGATGTATAAGTTGTTTTCTTGTGTTTGTTGCGATTTGAAGGAATTGATACAGGCATGTAAGGGCTTATCGCTTTAGGAGAGACAAATCACCGCATGGCTCTTTTGTATGATAAAGAAATCATTTTGGGGGATAAAAAGAGGAGGAAATTATTTTTTCCTCCTCAAGTCAGATGAGTATGTTGATTTTTTGTGTTGATATGCCCCATCTTTTACATTTGCAAAGGTAAGCTTATTTGTAAAAAGAATAAAATATTTAAGACGTTAATTTGTGATATAAAATTGTCTATTTCGGAAATAACTTCTAAAATAGACAAATATTGGAGCTTTTTATTTCTCATTTTTAGTGGTAGAGGCTTGTTTTTTGGGTGCTTGGAGCTACGAAAAGGATGAATCTCAAAAGAAAAAATGAGATATTTGAGGCTTTTTGCAAAGAAAAAATGTAAATTTGCAAAATGTGCAAAACCTCAATTATATAAGACTATGAGAAAATGGCTTGTGATGCTGATGTCTGTGATGGTGTCAGCCATTTATGCGGAGGAGATGCCGCAATTGCTCAATGTGACGGGGAGAAACTGTACTTCCCTTAATGGTGAGTGGAATTATATCGTCGACGTGCAGGAGGAGGGCTTTTATGATTATAGGATGAACGAGAGCCGGTGGGGTTTTTTCATCAATGCCAAACCTTCCCGTCCGGAAGACCTGATCGAGTATGATTTTGATGCTTCGCCCACCATGAAGGTACCGGGTGATTGGAACACCCAAGATCAACGGCTTTTCTTTTATGAGGGATGTGTATGGCTGAAGAGGGATTTCAAACACACTCCAAAGGTAGGACATCGGACCATCCTCCATTTCGGAGCCGTCAACTATGAGGCTGTGGTCTATGTCAACGGTAAGAAAATGGGGCGCCATGTGGGTGGCTTCACACCTTTCAGTTTCGATGTCACTGACGTGCTCCGGGAGGGGAATAATTTCGTCATCGTGAAGGTGGACAACAAACGAAGGGCAGAGAATGTACCGACGCTCATCTTCGACTGGTGGAATTATGGCGGCATCACGCGCGATGTGACCCTCGTCGACGTGCCCGAGACATATGTGGCCAACTATTCGCTCCAACTGCAGAAAGGAAATGATAGACAACTGTTGTTCTCAGCACAACTCAACAAAAAGACGGCAGGACAGCAGGTGATTGTCTCCATTCCGGAACTGAAGGTCAGGAGCGTGGCTGTAAGTGATGCTGAAGGCAGAGCCGTGGTCGGTATCCAGGCCAAACCCCAATTGTGGTCTCCGGAGAACCCCAAACGCTATCAGGTGGAGGTCGTCTGCCAGGGTGAGACGATCACGGATGAGATCGGATTCCGCATCGTAGAGACAAAGGGCAAACAAATCTTGCTGAATGGACAGCCTGTTTTCCTACGGGGTATCAGTATGCATGAGGAGAAGGCGTTCGGAGGCGGAAGAGCCAATTGCGCAGAGGATGCCCGACAACTCCTCACCTGGGCAAAAGAACTGGGCTGCAACTTCGTCAGACTGGCTCATTATCCCCACAATGAATGGATGGTGAGAGAAGCTGAGCGCATGGGAATTATGGTGTGGTCGGAAATCCCGTGCTACTGGACTATCGCATGGACCAATCCCGAGACGGCGGAGAATGCGCGAAGACAACTGCATGACATGATTCTGCGTGACCAGAACAGAGCCAACATCATCATCTGGAGTATCGCCAACGAGACACCGCATTCTCCGGAGCGTGATGCTTTCCTCGGTAATCTGGCCACATATGCACGGTCGATCGACTCTACCCGTCTCATCAGCATGGCCATGGAGGTGACTTCGGCATCCAACTACCACAACCGTCTCCACGACAACATGAACACGTATGTCGACGTGGTCAGTTTCAATGAATATGTGGGCTGGTACCGTGACGTGCATGACGCTCCCAAGATGACATGGGAGATTCCTTCTGACAAACCGGTCATCGTGAGTGAGTTTGGCGGCGGTGCTAAACAGGGTTTGAGAGGACCGGTCAACCAACGGTGGACGGAGGATTTCCAGGCAAACCTGTATGAGGAAAACCTGCGCATGCTCGACAAAATCGAAGGCTTGGCAGGCACCACTCCTTGGATACTCAAGGATTTCAGATCGCCAAGACGGGTGCTTCCTGGCATTCAGGACTACTACAACAGGAAGGGTGTCGTAAGCGATCAGGGAAAAAAGAAAATGGCTTTCGACATCCTCAGAAAATGGTATGAGGAAAAGGCGAAAGCCTACGAGACCAAAAAAGGAAAATCATCAAAAGGCAAAAATAAATAGACATTCGCCAATCTCATGATTAAGATCGTGTTGCTGATGGTGCTTGCTGCTGCTGTAGGGGCTGTGGTGGCTTATCTCCTGGGGCATGGACGCATCGCTGCCATGAAAATACGGGAGGAGATGCTCCAAGAGGAGAGCGGCAGGATGAGACAGGAAATCGATGAGCGCAGAAAAAACATGAAGTCGCTTGTCGATGAACGTGCCATGCTGATGGCACGGCGTGATGTCTTGCAGACAAGGGTCGACGATCTCGTCAGACAGGTTGATGACCTACTGGTGAATAGCGAAAGGCAAAAAGAGGAAATCAGACGACAGTTTGAAAAACAGATCGAGACACTCAGGACTGATAGGGAATACCAGGTGGAGTCCTTGAGAAAACAGTACCAACAGCAGTTGGAGACGTTGCGGCTCCAACAGACTGAACAAATGGAGCAACAGGCGGTGCTCATCAGAGAACAGATGAACACGGCGTCGGAGGAAATCCTCAAACGGCGCTCTGAGGAACTGGCGACATCCAATAAAGATCAACTGGCAGCCATCCTCTCTCCCCTACAAGAACACCTCAGACAGATGAGGGAGGCTGTGGAGCGCAGCGACAGGGAGCACACCAACAGCATGGAGCGCTTAGATGCCTCCATACAGGCCAATCTGCAACAGGCTAAAGAGGTGGGGGAAAGGGCTGACAAACTGGCACAGGCGCTCACGGCAGAGAACAAAACGCAAGGAAACTTTGGGGAATTGCGACTGAAGACCTTGCTCGAGAGCATGGGGTTTGAGAAGGGTGTGCAGTTTGAGGAACAGACGACCATGCGGGATGAACGGGGTAATGTGATACATGAGGAGGAGGGGAGAAGGATGATTCCCGATGTGATCCTTCACTTTCCTGACAAACGTGACGTGGTGATCGACTCCAAGATGTCGATGAAGGCATTCGAGGAATATCATCATTCCGAGGATGACCAGGAGCGGCAGATGGCGCTCAAAAGACATCTCATCTCCGTGAGAAGTCACGTCAAGGAACTGGCACATAAAAATTACAACCAATATGGTCATCTGGGACGGCAAAAACCAGATTTCGTCATCATGTATGTGTATAACGAGAGCGCCTTGCAATTGGCACTTTCCAACGACACCACGCTCTATCAGGAGGCTTACGAACAGGGCGTCATCATCTCTGGCAGCCAAAACATGTATATGTTGCTGCGGGTACTGGAAATGACATGGCGACAGGTCAGGCAGGCGGAGAACCAAGAGGAAATCATGAAAACTGCAGATGAACTCGTTGCAAGGGTGCAACTTTTCTACGAACGGTTCCTCGCGGTGGATGAACAACTCAAACATACACAGGCGGCATTCGACAAACTGAAGTCCAATACCGCTCCCACTGGAAAAGGCATCGTGGCAGCTGCCAACAGACTGTTGCATTATGGAGCTTCACAAAATCCGAAAAGAAAACAAAAACTGCCAAAAGCAGAAAATATACCACCTGCCGATAACGAAAATCTGATTTCCACCATGCAGAATGATGATTTTTGATTACTTTTGCCACTGCTAATAAGGATAAAAAGCAATATCAAACGTATCCATAGTAACACGATACTCAAAATATGGACAATCAAGAGACCAACCAACAGTTTGATCAAGAGACCAATCAACAGTTTGATCAAGAGACCAACCAACAGGAAGGAATGGTGCTGCGCACCGAAGGACTGGTGAAACGATACGGAAAACGTACCGTCGTCAACGATGTGTCAATCAATGTGCGACAAGGAGAGATCGTTGGATTGCTCGGACCAAATGGAGCGGGAAAAACCACTTCCTTCTATATGACCACTGGACTCATCGTGCCCAATGCCGGACATATCTACCTCAATGATAAGGACATCACACAATACCCTGTCTATAAAAGAGCAAGGGCGGGCATCGGATACCTGCCACAGGAGCCCAGTGTCTTCAGAAAGATGAGTGTCGAGGATAATATCCTCTCCGTGCTGGAAATGACCAAACTCAACAGGGCGCAGCGCAATGAGAAACTGGAGAGTCTCATCAGTGAGTTCAGACTCGGAAAGGTGAGGAAAAACAAAGGTGACCAACTCTCTGGCGGCGAGCGGCGTAGGACGGAGATCGCAAGGTGCCTGGCCATCGATCCTAAGTTCATCATGCTTGATGAGCCTTTTGCTGGCGTCGACCCGATCGCCGTGGAGGATATACAGCATATCGTGTGGCAACTCAAATACCGCAATATTGGCATCCTGATTACTGACCATAACGTGCAGGAGACGCTCACCATCACCGACAGGGCTTACCTGCTTTTTGAGGGCAGAATCCTTTTCCAGGGAAAACCTGAGGAACTGGCTGAGAACAAGATCGTGAGGGAGAAATATCTCAGCAATAGTTTCGTGCTGAGAAAGAAAGACTTCCAAACCCTTGACGAAGAAAGGAAGGCAAGGGAATTGGAGGAGTTAGATTGACGAACCTGTCTGTTCTAATTTCCTTTTACTGACAGATGATGCCATTTTGGCAGTATACCCCGGCTTTCTCGTGAGAGAAGGTGGCATTTTGCGCATGTCATTTCGAAAGACATGAGATGAACTATATGCCAGAGCCGAAACAACAATAATGATAAAGATCAGTTGTTAAAAAAACAAATTTTTCAATGATTATTAGGTATTTCGGCGAATTATCAGTAATTTTGCACCCCAAATTGGCTGTCAAAACCAATTTTCGTCAATTAAATACGTATCAATCAAATCAATACAACAGCAAAGCAAGATGAAAATTTCATTCGAGAATGCCGATAAGATCAATGGATTGCTCACCATGGTCATCGAACCTGAGGACTATAAGGAGCAGGTGGAAAAGAAACTGAAGGAATACCGCAAGAAAGCCAATGTGCCGGGATTCAGACCGGGAATGGTGCCCATGGGGCTCATCAAAAGGCAATTTGGCACTTCTATCAAAGTTGACGTGGTCAACAAACTCCTGGGAGAGGAACTGTATAAGTATATTCGCGAGAATAATATCCAAATGTTGGGCGAACCGATGCCAAACGAGAAACAAGTACCTCAGGATATCGAGAAGGATGACACTTTCGAGTTTATCTTCGATATCGCAGTGGCTCCGGAGTTCAATATCAGTCTGACTGATAAAGACACCATCGATTATTACGAGATCAAGGCTGATGACGAACTCGTGGATAGCCAGATCGAGATGTTTGCCAGCCGCAACGGCCACTATGAAAAAGTGGAGGAGTATGACGAGGAGGCACGCGATATGCTGAAGGGTGACATCCGCCAACTTGATGAGCAGGGCAATACACTCGAAGGTGGTATCACCGTCTCCGACGCTGTGCTCATGCCGCAATATATCAAAGTAGAGGAGCAGAAAGCACTCTTCGATGGCGCTCACCTGGGTGACATCATCACCTTCAATCCCAAAAAGGCTTATCCCGAGAGTGACACAGAGGTGGCTGCTCTTCTCAAAATGAAGAAGGAAGAGGTGGCTGACCTCAATGCTGACTTCAGTTACCAGATTACAGAAATCTCACGCTTTGTGAAGGCTTCTGTTGGACAGGATCTCTATGACTCAGTATTCGGACCTGGTACTGTCACCAGTGAACAAGAATTCCGTGATAAAATTGCTGAGGGACTCAAAGCCCAACTCTCCGGAGAGTCTGATTTCCGCTTCCTTGAAGATCTGAGAAAATATGCCGAGGAGAAAGTGGGCGAACTGACCTTCCCAGAGGATATCCTCAAGAGAGTGATGAAAGCTGGCAACACCGACAAAGATGAGAAATATGTAGATGACAACTTCGAGGCAAGCATCAGGGAACTGAAATGGCACCTGATCAAAGAACAACTCGTCGCTGCCGCAAACATCAAGGTGGATGAAAATGACATGAAGGCTACCGCTAAGGAGATGGCCCGTGCACAGTTCGCACAATATGGCATGAACAATATGCCTGATGAATATCTGGAAAATTATGCTGATGATCTGATCAAAAACAAGGAGTACACCAACTCTATTATCGATCGCACCATCGACAGACAACTTATGCTCGCATATAAGAACATCGTCAAACTGAATGCTAAAGAGGTGACATTCGAGCAATTCAGAACATTGGATAAAAAATAAACCGCTTTTTGCAAAAAAAAGCAATTTTTTAATAGGGTTACCGACTTTTTTTAGTATCTTTGTTCCTACGAACAAAAGAAAAAGGCCGGTAACCTTATATTTTGGCCTGATTTTTGACTCTATCTCGATGGGGCAGGAGATTTTCTGCCCATATGTCAACATTGAGATTATTAATAAATTTGATTGAAAAATGAACGATTTTAGAAAATTCGCAACCAGACATCTCGGTATCAATGGACAGGTGCTTGATGATGTCATCAGTACACAGGCCAACTACCTCAATCCGTATATCTTGGAGGAAAGACAACTCAACGTCACCCAGATGGATGTCTTCTCCAGGCTGATGATGGACCGTATCATCTTCCTGGGTACACCTATCGATGACTATACAGCCAACACTTTGCAGGCACAGTTGCTCTACCTCGACTCCGTGGATAGCGGAAAAGACATCTCTGTCTACATCAACTCCCCGGGTGGAAGTGTCACCGCAGGACTGGGAATCTATGACACTATGCAGTTCATTACCAGCGATGTGGCTACGATATGCACGGGTATGGCCGCTTCTATGGCTGCCGTACTTCTCGTGGCAGGCACTGAAGGAAAACGCTCGGCACTCACCCATAGCCGTGTCATGATACACCAACCCCTGGGTGGCGTGCAGGGACAGGCTTCTGATATCGAGATTGAAGCACGCGAGATACAAAAATATAAAAAGGAACTCTACAACATCATCGCAGAGCATTCTCATACCCCGTTTGAGAAAGTATG
>CADCQC010000028.1 GCA_902803455.1 uncultured Prevotellaceae bacterium | reverse complement strand
TCTAACGCATGTCTGAAACAGGTTTACGATAACATGGATTACTTCAAGAACCACTTGACGCTGCGTCAGAGTGAGATTTCTAACCATCCGGCAGTTATCCGCCGTCTGGGTGTCATTGCCATCAACACCGCCATCGAGGCCGACATCTACGGCAACGTCAACTCCACCCACATCAGCGGTGTGAGAATGATGAACGGCATCGGCGGCTCAGGCGACTTCGAGCGCAATGCCTACCTGAGCATCTTCACATGCCCGTCGGTGGCCAAGGGAGGCGTCATCAGTTCTATCGTCCCCTTCGTCAGCCATCAAGACCACTCGGAGCACGACGTCAACATCATCGTCACCGAGCAGGGTGTAGCCGACCTCCGCGGCAAAGGCCCGATGCAGCGTGCCCAACTGATTATCGAGAAGTGCGCTCATCCCGACTACAAGCAATTGCTGTGGGACTATCTGAAGATGGGCACCGGCGGTCATACACGCCACTGCCTGCCAGCCGCTTTCGCCATGCACGACACACTGCGCCGCAAAGGCGACATGCGCCTGACCGATTTCGCCGAATATGTGAAAGACTAAGGCGATTCCCCACATCTTGCATTTGAAATTTGAACATTGCAAAGGGGCTGGCCATGGTGGCCAGCCCCTCTTTTTTGAATCGTTTCTCTGCTCTTATCTTGGCGTTCTTCATTCCTCCTCTTCGTCATCATCGGTCCAGACGACAAACTGCCTGTTCACCGAAGGATCTTTCAGACCGCCATCATCAATGCCGCCATAGCTGATGTCATAATCAGAGATGATATATTCAGACAAGCATATCAGTTCCAATTCTGTCTCTGCCTCTCTTATTGCCGGTTGTATATAGGTCTTTTTCATGTCTTCTAACTTTTATTTTTTGACAACTTTTTTACCATCTCTGATGTAGATTCCCTTGACAGGCTTTTGGATACGACGGCCTTGAAGGTCAAAACAGTTACCAGCATCAGGATTGGTGATGGTGTAGCTACCTATCACATCCGTATTGTCGAATGACATCTTGATGTTTGAGGATGCAGACTGGCTGTCCACCTCCTCCAAAACGTCGTAGAAGTCGAAATAGGCGCGATATGCTTTCATCTTGGTCTGGCCGGCAGAATACCAGAACTGATTCTCGCAAATAAACACCGTATTACTTTCCAGGACAGTATTGGCCACATAAGTACCGATCATCTCACTCCACTGCCTCCTCGTGCGGGGAACGGCTGCCACGATAGGCTCTTTATCAAGAACGATGTCCACACCTTCAACGGTAAACTCATTGATGTCGGAAGACACTTTTATGATATAAGGATGATTGGCCTCGATCGTCACGGCATCGGTGAAATTCACGGTAATACCCACGACGCCTCCATCCTGATTCTCCTCTGTCACGTAGCCTTTGAAATCACCCAACCGCACGTCATTTCCAAAGGAGGCCTTTACCTGTGCCTCGGTCATCTCGAATGGCAGACAGATGGTACTCCACTCGTCTGCATTGAACGTCCGTCGGACGATGACATCGACATTGGTGGCGGCAGAAGGCGCTGTCGTGGACATCTCATCGAGTACGACGCTCTTGGTCACCGTGATATTGAATGTGATCGGTGCAGGTCTGTCTGGTGTGGCATCGGTCTGCACAAACTCAATGGGAGAGATGGTAGCCTGATAGGTACCTTCGGCCATCGACTTTTGTGCCGTGATAGGCAGTATGAGCAATATTCCGCTTTGTGCCGTGAGGGCTACGCTGTTGGTAGAGAAGCATTGGAAGCGGTCCAGTCCCGTAGTGGTGTGGATGGAACTGACATTATGCGCCCCACTATACACATCTCCTTTGTCAAAGGCGGGATTGCCTTCATCATCGTTCACCGACTTGATTCCTTCAGGATAGGCAATATCCATCTGATAGGCTGTGTAAGCTTGCTCTCCCAAGTCGAAGTATATGACCACATTGGAGGTGCCGCCCTGAGCAATATTCACGTCTGGCACATTCAGCATCACCCCACCATAGCCTTGAGCAATAGCCATGAGGGAAGCAATGCAAAGGGTTACTATCTTTTGTTTCATGATATGTGAATGTTTTGTTCTTTACTTGTTCTTTACTGAGTTGGCAATCTCCACCACATCGGCAATGGTGATCTGGCCATCGTTGTTCGCGTCGGCCTCGTCAACCAAGAAGTTTTCTATAGGATCACCCTTGATGTAGTTGGCTTCCATCACCACATCGGCGATGGAGAATCTCTTGTCTCCGTTCACATCACCCAGACGGTGGAACACGGGATAGAGTCTTACCTCTTCTCTCATAGAGTGGGTATAGGTAAGGTCGGTGGTCAGCAATCTGAGACCTGTGATGGTCGGACTGCGTCTTTGCATCATCGGGGCGCCAGAGGGTGTGTCGTCGGTATACCAACCCACGAACCGGTGGCATCGCTCTGGCTCGGCTGTCAGTACGATATCCTCGCCAAACTCATAGAAACCTGATCCGCCACCCTTCACAGTGCCGCCACTGGTGGCAGTGGCTTCCATGTCATCATCGACGATGTTGCTCACAGTGAGGTTGAACGACTCGCGGTCGAAAAAGAGTTTCAGTTCTTTGTTTGCCGACAAGTAATACTCATAAATCGTCTCGGTGGAGAGAATGTTGCCATCGATGCTCCAGCGATTGAAGAGATAGCCATACTCAGGAAGTACCTTCAGAGTAAGTGTGGTGCCATATTTGTAAGTGGCGGCAGGTGCCTGTGGCGTGTCATAAGTGGTTTTCACACCCTGATATTCCTCTGCCAGCACCACCACTTTCGCAGCACCGGTATAATTGTAAGCCAGACGAAGTTCTACGGGTTTATTGGTCTGCTCAATCCATGATATGGGTGTCGCGGTGAGTCCGACGTGCCCGTCAACATCGACGATGAGTGCTGTATTGACCGTCAGACAGTAGAATCCGTCGTTGTGGGCAATCTTACTCAGGTCTATCGTCAGTTTTGATCCGTTGATGGTATATCTCGCCTCCGTCATATCCACCACTTCTCCCTGGTTGACCAGTTCGAGAGCCTTTGGCAGCAACTGCTTGATATTTGTCGTGAAGTTCACCTCCACCGACTGTACCTCGGCATTGCGCACACTCACATCATTACTGGTGTTCTCGCCATTCAACTTCACCGAGATGATATTCAGCGTGGCGGCGGGCTTAGGTGTGAAGCGTATCGTGTAGTTGGTGGTGCCACGCTTGCAGTTGTCTATGATGTGGATGAGATCTTCGTGCGTGGCGCGCTTCTTGTCCACCAGCGTGGCCCAGGTCTGCCAGATATTGCGCAACGGCACGACCGTTCCGTCCTCACGAGTCACCTCGGTGATGGTGGCATTGCCGCCTGTGGGATCAGCCATCTTAGCATAAATCCAACCTTCTGTGCCAGCCTCAAGGGTAAGGGTATACAGGTAATCGTCGTTCTGTTGGATATTGGCTTGACCGATATTGATGGGTTGCTGGGTTCCATCGGTGAGGTAGAGCGTGTCGGGCAGGTTTTGGTCATCCTCTTTGCCATTGATGGCAAATCCGTAGTTGGCATTGCTGTTTCCCTCCACCACGATGCTTCGGATGAGTTCGTGCAGCCTCACTTGGTTCAGCAGCGAGAGATTGGGATTCTGGCTCATGGTGAGTTGGGTATAACGGATGTCGTAGTCGATGAAGTGTCCCAACAGACTCGATGTCATCCACCACTGTGCGTAGGCATGGCCATGTGCCGGTAAGGTACCGAAGTCGGTGGTGACACTCTTGCCGAAGGCGAGTGACTTCTCCTGTCCGTTAAGTTGCGACGAGGTGATGCTGTACTGCAGGAAGAGGTTCTCCTCATTGTCCACCATCTCTGGCTGTGCCGTCACCATTCTAAGGTTCTCGGCGTCACCATAGCCCACATTGCTGATGAGCACGGCAAACTCGGCCTCTTCCGACGGCTCCACGACATCCTTTGTAATGGCATCGTCGGCGATCACGTCACGTTGGATGAAGTAGTCCAAGTTGAGTTCTGGTGTGGGTTTCACGGTCATCACCTGCTCGGCAAGGTCGGCGTGCCGCTGCTTGCCGTCGACGGTGAAGGTGAGGTTGCCACCAAAGACATAGTCAGTGGCTGCTATGGGTGCGGCATACTTGGTTGGGATGAATTTCACCTTGAGCACACCGGTCTGGCCTGCATCCAGTGCCCATGGACCAGAAACACTCCCTTTGAAACCAGTAAACTCGGTGAAACTGATATCAAACTCCCGGTTTGTGGCCAGTTCACCGTTTGGCATGGCCTCGGTGAGCGTGAGCATGATATCCTCCATGGCCTTGTCGCTGCCATTCGTGATGGTGAGGGTTCCCTCAAAGGCCTGACGGGTGAGTGTGAGCAATTTGTCGAACTGCATTTTGACAGTGACAATGACATCCTCGTCTTTCTGCACGGTCACTATTGTGCAGTTGGAGGGCAGACAGGGCTTGCAATTGTCGCCGACGGTGGTAAATGCTTTGCACTCCCGATATTTCGGTTCATCACCGCATTTCCAAGTGTAGGAAGCCAGCCAGGTGACAGAGCATCCCTCACCCTCGGTTTCGCGGGTATAGCGTATGGTGATGAAACTGGTCTCCTGCGGTCTGAGGTCGAAGACAATCGGTGTGAGTGCTTTCCAACTGAAGCCTTCTATCTCAGGCACGGTGAGTGTCACGTCGCGCGCCTTGATGAGTCCTCGGTTGGTCAGCGTCACCTGCACATCCACATACTCTCCCACTGCCACATCGCTCATCTTCACAC
>CADCQC010000027.1 GCA_902803455.1 uncultured Prevotellaceae bacterium | reverse complement strand
CGAATGCGGACCGTACCGGCACCCACAGGTGAACCGTTGCTGGTGATGGTCATGCCTGGAACCTTACCTTGAAGGGCACGCATGGGGTCGGTGTCTGACGATGTTTTCAGCTCATCGGTTTTTACCACGGCAACCGAACCCGTCAGGTCGGCCTTGCGCTGTGTCTGGTAACCTGTCACCACCAACTCTGCCAGTTCGCTGGCATTCTCCTGCAGTTGGACTTTTAATCCAGAGGTTGCGGCAATCTCCACCGGATCGTAACCGATGTAGGTGATGACAAGAGTAGCTCCCTCTTTGACTTTCAAAGTGAAATTTCCATCGAAATCGGTTACGGTACCGTTCGATGTTCCTTTCTCCATCACGGTGGCACCGATGACGCCTTCACCGGTCTCGTCGATGACAGTGCCCGTGATTTCTGTTTGCGCGTACATTATAGTACTTGCAAGAATGAGCAAGGTGCTCAACAGTAATCTCTTTAGTTCTTTCATTTTTGGTTAGATTTTGGTGAAAAATGTTTTCATAGTTGCAAATATATGGTTGTATTTACGGCTGAGGTGTCATAATTCGTTCTTAGGATGTAAATAATGTTGCGTTGCAACAGTATTACTAGTGAATGAACGATTATTGCAATTGTTAAGCAACAACATATGTTACTTTTGCAATGTCAATTATCGGGTTGGCATTTATTGAATAGACGGCATTTTTTAGGTTTAAGGTTAGTAAAGATAACAAAGGTGTGGACGATGATCGCTTCACTCTCGAACCAGGTCTGCGACAACCTCAGAATAGATGAAACGTCAGTCCACACCATTTTTGCATCAATGGCAATGCCCTAAACTCTCTATTCTATTCCCAAGGTCGCAATTTGGTCCGAAAAGAGTCAGCAACTCAAAATATCCCGTAATGTAAAATCCCTCGTTAAAAGGAACTGTTGGCAAATATAGTGTTTATTTTTGGTTTTTGCAATAGTAGACAGATATTATTTGTCATTTTCTTGTTTCACCGGGCACTTTTCCGAATTCTTCTTTGAAACATTTGGAAAAATAGGAGGGTGATGTGAAGCCTACTCTATAGGCGATTTCGCTGACGGACAGATCGCTCTCGGAGAGCAGACGGAAGGCTTCAGAGAGACGGGCCTTGCGCAAAAGGTCAACAGGCGAGCATCCCGTCAGTGCTTTCACCTTGCGGTAGAGCTGCACGCGGCTCAGGTTCATCTCGGCACCGATGTCCTCGACACTGAGATTGCTGTCGGTCATTTTTTCTTCCACAATAGCCTTGAAACGGAGAATGAAGGCATTCTCTTTCACTTCTGCTTTCGGCTCTTCTTCCACCTTTTCTTCTTTCTGTTTGCTGTGACTCCATAAATGCCGCAGCTGAAGACGGCTTTTCAGCAAATTGCTGATGCGCGCGAGGAGCAAATCTGCTTGGAAGGGTTTGGTGATATATGCGTCAGCCCCACTTTCGTACCCCTCTATCTGATGCTTGTTCAGGGCACGGGCAGTGAGTAGGATGACTGGTATGTGACTGGTCACGAAATCCGTCTTGATCTGCTGGCAGAACTCCAGACCGTTCATCACGGGCATCATCACATCGCTCACAATCAGGTCGGGCACCTGTTCATGGGCCACACGAAGCCCCTCCTGACCGTCGGAGGCTTCAAGCAGTTGGTAGTGAGGTTGCAGGATGGTCTTGAGCAAGGTGCGGATATCGGCATTGTCGTCCACGATCAGCAGCGTGGGGATCTCTCCCTCCGATGTAGCCGGGGCGGATGTGTCCTTGCTTGACTCCTCCTTCACTTGCGGGATGGGTATCTCATCTGTCTGATCAGAAGTGAGATGATGAGGCGACACGCCTGTTTGCACGTCAAGAATCTTGTTGATCAGCTTGGATAGGTTGGCTGTATTGCGTCTGACAATAGAAAACAATTCGGTCGTTTTGCCATCAGCCAACTGGATGGCAGGTGTCTCGGCAAGTTGGTTTAATGGTTCCTCTATCAAGGTGAGTGGCGTGCGCAATTCATGGGCCGCCTGGGTGTAGAAGTCCAACTGTTCGCGCTCCATCTTCGTGCGCTCTTCTGTCAAACGGAGTTTTTGGATCTGATACCGATAGAGTATGGTTGCCACCAGGATAAGAAGAACGATGAGGGCGATGGCCATCAGTGTGATCACACGCTGCGTGTCGAGCTGTTGAAGGTAAATGTCGGCACGGCTATGAAGCTGGTCAAGATATGCTGACTGTTGGATGATCTCTTCGTTCTGCATCAGCAGCACATTGGCATTATCCTTGGTGACCAAAGCCGACATCAGCCTGACCTCCTTCTCATAGGGCTTGCCCTCAAGGATATCCACCGCCATCTGCATCAACCGGTCGCCATGTGTAGGATAGATAAAGGTCGCGTCGAGGATAGAGTCACGTACCAGTCTGATGCCTCCGTTCTCACCGGGCAAACCATCTATGCCACAATATTTGGTAGAGGCAGATGCCATGACTTTCCGGGCTCCCATGGCCATGCGGTCATTTTGTCCGAAGACAAAATCTATGTTGGATATATCGCCCTTATAATCCTTTATGGCCTTGACTGCGCTTTCTTCGGTCCAGTCACCTTGCAGCGTGGCCACCAGCTCTATGCCTGGATGATTTTTCAAGGCATTGACAAACCCGTTGTGACGGTCAATAGCGGGCGACGAACCTTTAAGACCCATCACTTCCAGCACCCGGCCTTTGCCATGCAACCGCGTGGCGATATACGCACCGATCACACGACCCATCTCATAGTTGTCGGCACTGATGAATGCGGTATATTTCTGTGAACTGGTTTTCCGCTCAAACACAATGACAGGAATACCTTTGTCATAGGCACGGTCGATGGCAGGGGAGATGGTCGAAACCTGGTTGGGGGCTACGATAAGCAGGTCAATGCCGCTGCTTACCAAACTATCTATCTGTTGTATTTGCCGGTCATCACTGTCATAGGCGGCAGCAAACTTCAACTCCACATTGTCGTGGAAATAAGCACTCATCCTGAATTCCGCATTCTGCTTGTCGCGCCAGATGTCTGCAGAGCATTGCGACACCCCAATACGATACTTCACCTTACCTCTGGAGCAAGAAGCAAGCACGGAAGCCATCGCTATCGCCAAAATGAAGAGTAGGCTCTTTCGCATATCTCAAATTTTGCACAAAAATACGTTTTTTTCTATTAAAAACAAAAAAAATGCAAACTTTTAGTGAAAAACGATCACGGGGACGGTTCTGCTGATCCACTTTTTGTCTATTCATTTGCGATTCTCCCTCTGGATCACGGGGACGGTTCTCGTGATCCACTTTTTGTCCATTCATTTGCGATTCTCCCTCTAAAGTCTTATTTTTGCATTCAGTCAGCCAATATTTAACTATTCAACTATGCCTAGGAAAAACCGAGAAAAAAGCGCCACTGGAATCTACCATGTCATGCTGCGAGGCATCAACCGACAAGACATCTTTGAAGATGCCGAAGACTACAGGCAGTTCATCAAACTGCTTCGATTGCTCGTCGACCGGAAAGATGACAATAACCTCCCCTTGCCTCCACTCTGTACGGTATACGCCTATTGCCTGATGAACAACCATGTCCACCTGCTGATAAGAGAGGAAGGCGAAAACATAGGCGAAAGCATCAAAAGAGTCGGTGTGGCCTACGCGAGATACTTCAAT
>CADCQC010000026.1 GCA_902803455.1 uncultured Prevotellaceae bacterium | reverse complement strand
CAACAACAACGTGGAGATGCGCTTATTGTTGAGCGAGGTGGCTTCCTACGGATATGTGGCTGCTGCCATAGGCCCGTATGATGAGGCGGATGTGATGGCACAATGGAGGGGCGTCCTCAAATCGGCTTATCCGGAAACAAAAGGTGAGGTCATCATGGCCAATGGGGAGAAAATCTTGCCTTTGACACCTGAGGAGATAAAGGCTCGACAGGAGCAACAGGCACGCCAAAGAGAACTGGATGCGAAAAAGGCCAAGAAAAACAAAAAACAGCAACCTGCCGCACCACAATTCAGTACCTATCCAAAGATGCTGTTGGAGGTGCTCGATTGGCTGATTGATCAGAATGCCACATCCAACTCTGAATACTATCATTGTCTTGACCTCGACCATGTGGCGGCTATGGGACAGTCGTGCGGTGGGGCACAGGTGTTGGGGGTCGCCCATGATCCTCGCATCAAGACCTGCGTAATGCTGAACTCTGGTATCGGTGATATGGAAATGATGGGATCCACGAAGGAGTCGCTCAAAAACCTTCACACTCCGATGTTCTATATGATTGGCGGACCTGGTGACATCGCATATGCCAATGCGCAGAAAGATTACGAGCGTATCGCCGACAATATCCCTGTGGTGATGCTGAACTCAAAGGATGGTCACAGCGGTACTTATTACGAGAAGTATGGCGGCAACTATGCCAAGGCGGTGGTCAAGTGGCTCGATTGGCAACTGAAAGGCAAAGTGGGACAAGCTGCGCTATTCCTCGATGATGATTACCTGAAAATGAAATTTCCTGACTGGAAGGGTGTCAGAAAGAATTTCTGATAGGCTGTCCGGATTACTTGCCTGACTCTTCTGATGCTTGATGGCGTCGGACGATGATCTGTCAATCTTTCGCATCACGTAACCAATGACTTTGATAAAGATGAAGTATCTACTTGCCTTCCTCTTTCTGGCGACTGCCACGAGCCTCTCCTCATGTAACCCCAACCTTCATACGGCTCAGAATCAAGGATGTCCCATCAAGAAAGAGACAACTGCCATCCGCTACACCATCGCCTCTAATTCAGGAATTGCGGTGAAGACTGAATACCACATCACCCCTGACTCCGTCACCTGGTATTATAGCGACCACCGCAACGGCTTCGACCTACGCGATGTGGTGAAATACGACAGTAAAGATTTCGAAGACCTTGTAGGCTTGCTGTCACAGGTGGCATTCAAGGTGGATCATGTCGAAAGCATACCTACATCTGGCGGAGGTGGCTATGCCTATTCTTTCTTTGACAACAACGGCAAATACCTTGGCTATGGCGTGGTCAACTATATCGCTTCCGGCGACAATAAGACGGCCGAAAAGGCTATCAGCCAATTCCTCGACAACCACAAGACGGCCGGAGAACTCGCTGTAGAGGAGGCAAAAGAAAAGGGCATGCTCTATATCGGCATCGATGAGTTTCCTGAATCATTGGTGCCTTATAGGGTTGAGTGAAATGCCTTCACACTGGAGATGATTGAGAAGATTGGCCAACAGAACTGGCTGTTTACACAAGTCTAAATATCATAATAGTATATAAGTATGAAAGAACAAGTATTACAGGCTATGCGTGAGGCTGGCAAACCCGTTTCCGCTGGCGATGTGACAAAGGCATTGGGCGCCGACAGAAAGGAAGTGGATAAGGCTTTCGCGCAACTGAAGAAGGAGGGGGCCATCGTCTCTCCCGTGAGGTGCAAGTGGGAACCTGCTGTAAAATAAATATTAGCATGAAATAAAGAGGAAGAAGACTGTTATGCAGTCTCTTCCTCTGATTGATGTTTATGGAAAAACAAGATTTGGCTGTCTATATGAGCGGCAGCATACGCAATATTATGGCAAAGGCATACAAAAACGTGCTCAGCAATCCGCGTGAGGCGAAGTTTGCCTTCAGAATGCAGCGGCTGTTTGAAAAAACAGAGAAACGCCGTCGTAAAGTGTTCGATGAGGAGGGATTGGAGGTGCCGCCGTTCCTGATCAGCAGCATATCGACTTCTTGCAACCTTCATTGCAAAGGCTGTTATGCTCGCAGCAATGGTATTGCCGCGGACGACGAGGAGGGGCGCAAACAGACGCTCACACCACAGCAGTGGCGGGAGATCTTCTCTGAAGCTGCCGCACTGGGCATCAATTTCTCTCTCCTGGCCGGTGGCGAACCCATGATGCGCAAGGACATTCTGGAGGCTGTCAGCGAGGTGGAGGATATGATTTTCCCCATCTTTACCAATGGCACGCTCATCGGTCCTGCCTATATCGAGTTTTTGCGTAAACGGCTCAACCTCGTGCCGATCATCAGCATCGAGGGCACGGCTATCGGTACAGACGAGCGTCGCGGACAGGGGGTGTTCCAAAGGGCCTTGCGGTCAATGGAACTACTGAGCAAGGAACATCTATTCTTCGGCACCAGCATCACCGTGACGACAGAGAATCTGTCGCTCGTGACTTCTCGTGACTTCATCCAGCAGTTGCGATCCTACGGTTGCAAAATCGTATTCTTCATTGAATATGTGCCCACTGAACCGGGCACGGAACACCTGGCTTTCAACGACGAGCATGTGGCTTTGATGGAAACTGTGTTGGAAGATCGCCGTAATGACTACGAGGACCTCATCTTCCTCTCATTTCCTGGCGATGAGAAAGCACTGGGTGGATGCCTGGCCTCGGGACGTGGATTTTTTCATATCGGCCCTGATGGTTCAGCGGAGCCTTGCCCCTTCTCACCTTTCAGCGACAGTAATGTGGCCGAACTTGGTTTACGCAAAGCGCTTCAGTCTCCCTTGTTCCGCAAGATTCGTGACGCACGGGCCCTCGGATGGGAGCACACGGGCGGATGCACGCTCTATGAGCATCGCGAGGAAATAGAAAGAATGATTGGCGATCATTGAACTGTGCCGGTCATCCCAACAAGCAAGATCTGGAAAACTTAAAACAATTTATTCTATCAACGATTTAATTTCTTGTAATAATGGAAATCAAAGCTATCCGTATGTTCGACGGTGGTTTCATGAACCAGCCGTTTGCCTTCGGAGGTGAAGAAGGCAAAGACCTGTTTGACGAACAAATCATCTACCGCAGCAGTCTGCAAAACTTCCTTATCGATACGGGTGAGGAGGTCATCCTCGTTGACACGGGTTTTAAAAATGACTTTGCTGCGCCTGCCAAGAAATTGGGTGCTCCTCTCTATATGGGTGAGAAGGTGGCCGACTATATGGATGCGTTCGCTGCCACTGGCTATCAACCGGAGCAGGTGACGAAAATTCTTGTCACACACAAGCACCCTGACCACACGGCGGCACTGGAATACTTCCCCAATGCCAAGGTGTATATCTCTACCGAGGATGCTGAAGCCATGAAACTGCAAGGTGACAACATCGTCCTCGCACAGTATGGTGAATCCTACAAGAACTTCCCTCATGCACAGCAGGTGGCTGATGGCATCTGGTTCATCGAAGCCAAAGGTCACACCAAGGGCAACAGTATCATTATCGCTGAGAATGATGGCCTTTATTACATGTTCCACGGCGACGTGACCTATTGCGATGCAGCCCTGAAGGCCAACAAACTGAGTATCGTCTTCGAAGACAAGGATGCTGCCCGACAGACGCTCGACCGTGTGAGAGAGTTTATCTTGAATAATCCCACCGTCTATCTCTCTACTCACTGTCCTGAGGGATATGAGAACCTGGAGATGAAACGGGTGATGAAATTGTAATAACCCTAAAATCCATAATACGTTTATGAAAATATTGATTTTACAAGCCTCGCCACGTGCGAACGGCAACACCGCCTGGATGGCGGAAGAATACAAAAAGGCTGCAGAAGCTGCTGGCCATGAGGTGACATTGGTAAATGTGGCGAAAAAGAAAATTGCTGGCTGTCTGGCTTGTGAATACTGTCACAACAAGGGCAACGGAGCATGTATCCAGAAGGATGACATGCAGGAAATCTATCCGCTGATGGCGGAAGCAGAGGTGCTGGTGCTGGCTGCTCCCATCTACTATTTCACGCTCTGTGCACAGATTCAGGCACCTATCCAACGTATGTACTGTGTCAACAGTCCTGCTAAGGTGAAGAAGATGGCACTGCTCGTTTCATCGTATTCTCCTGGTGTCTATGATGGTGCCACCGCTGAGTTCCGCGACATCTGCAACTATTGGAGCGTGGAGAACATGGGGGTCGTCACCGCCAAAATAGACGAGCAAAAAACGGAGGAGACCAAGCAGAAAATCCTCGACCTTGCCAGCAAATTATAATTTGACATCCGTTTCCCATCTATTGCATTGACTATGTAATGAATAGATGGGTGGTTTAGCCGTCCCGGGATGTTCATCGTTCTGTATGTTGCGTTGTCAACGCAACATATAGTGCGATGTGCTTTCTCGGTAAAATCAATAATTCTTCCCTTTTTTCTTCGATGAATCGGATTTTTCACTAAATTTGCAGAATGGTTGCTCTGCTGGCCATAAATGTTGCAACAAACGGGCCTTTCTCGGCGTTGTTTGTGAACCAGAGCTATCAAAGAAGTGGTTCCTACAGAAGAAGAAATAATTAAAAGCTGAAATCGTGAAGAAGATCGTACTATTTTTCGCTATGGCGCTGGCATCACTCGGATGTGGCGCTCAGACGGTGACTCCTGACAAAGAGGGGATGACACTCAACGCACAAGAATGGACACGCGACGTGGTGATGGGATGGAACCTGGGCAACTCCCTCGAATGTCCCAAAACAGAAACGGAATGGGGAAACCCGAAGACCACACAGGATATGATCAAAGCTGTGGCTGCCAAGGGGTTCAATGCTATACGCATCCCTGTCAGATGGATCAATCATGTGAACAACACAACGGAGATGGCTGTCAATCCCGAATGGCTCGCAAGGGTCAAAGAGGTGGTGGACTGGGCGCTCGAAGAAAATATGTATGTCATCATCAACTCTCATCACGATGACTGGTACGACCGCAACCCATACTACAGCAAACAGGAGGAGAACAACCGCAAGTTGCGCGCTCTGTGGACTTCCATCGCCACCTATTTCCGTGACTACGGCGAGAAACTGATCTTCGCAGGCACCAATGAGATTACGGTCAACTGGGCTGCGCCAACTGCGGAGCAGCAAGCCGTGCAGAATAGTTACAACCAGACTTTCGTCGATGCCGTGCGCAACACGGGTGGAAAAAATTACTACCGCAACCTCGTGGTGCAGACTTTTGCTTGCAGTCCCTACCACGGTCTCAATGGTTTCACTATCCCCACCGATAAGGTGGAGGGGCGCCTGAGCGTGGAGTTCCACTATTATGATCCTTATGAATACTGTGGCAGCTGCACCTATTATTATTGGGGGGAGGCGTATAAAAACAAAGGACGTATTTTGACAAGCAGTACGGAGAAAACCATTACCAACCTCTTCGACCGCATCTTTAACACGTGGATGAAGAAGGGACTGGGCGTCGTCATGGGAGAGTATGGCGTGAGCAACCACTTCACCAATGACGACAAGCAGACTCAGATGGAGAACATGCAGTATTACCTGAAATGCGTGGTGAGCGAGGCCCGCAATCATGGCTTCGCTGCCTTCGTTTGGGACAACAACGCCTTCAACAACGGAACAGAGAACTTCGGCATCTTCAAGCGCTGGCAAAACATGGCGGTGGGCAACGTCTATTTCCTCAACGGTATCTTAGAGGGTGCAGGATCTGAATATGTGGAACCGCAAAACCCAGAAGAGGATGAGACAGGGGACGGAACGACCGTATGGGAGGGCAATGCCTTGCTTGACTGGGGCGACGGATTGCAGCTGTCCATTCCGGCTTCTTTGTTCGAGGGAAAGGGTAGCGATGTGCGCCTGATCCTCTCATATACACAGGAATACAACGACTACGATGACATACAGCTGTTTTATGGTGACTGGAGCGAATTCGTTCCTTACACCGTGGGAAACCAAAGTTTCTTGGGTGATTTCATCCCAAGCAACTACTACTACACGGGCACCGGCACCAGCCATGTCACGGCAATGGCTTTCAACGAGGCAGCGCTGGCTACCATCCTGAAGAAAGGCATCGTCCTGCAAGGACATGGCATTCTCCTCAACAAGGTGGTGATAGGCACGCCGACTGGCATCAGCACGATCTTCGACGACAAAGGTGAGACCATCACCACGCCTGTCTATACCATCGACGGGAAGCGGACATCACGCACGTTGCCTGGCCATCTGTATATCACAAATGGAAGGAAATTCATCGCACGCTGACGGACCACAAGTTTTTTTGCTTCATGAAACCCATGGCCAACAAATCGCAAGGTTAGGGGTATTCGTAGAGTCGGATATGGAGTATCTTCCATTCCCCGACACTGATACGGGCATGACGGCCTTGATGACTCTGGTCTCCATTATGGCGGCGCAGATAGTTCAGCTGGCCTTCATCGCTCACTTCCACTTCGTCGACAGAAAGTAGGCCTAAGCGCTTGCCTTGAAAACGTTTACCTGCCTTGGAGGGTTGACTGGCTGCGTTGCCGGCTTCTGCAAAACCGTCTTCGCCCAATGACTTCTGTTGCTCCTGTCGCTTCTCCGTCGGGGTCTTGAAGTCGACAACCACACCGCTGCCTGCCAACAGATAGTCGTATTTGCCGAGTCTGATAAGCATGGCGCCGCCTTCTGGCCAGGTGCTGCCGTCGGTGGCACGGGGATCCCAGGGGAGGGTGAAGAAATGACGGCAGGTCATCACCACACCATCATCTTCTATTATGCGTTCTTGGTCGGCTTGGTCGAAGAGCAGACCCCATGTCTTTCGCTGGCATTGGAAGAGGGCTGGCTGGTAACAATGTAATTGACGCAACAGGTGGTATGCTTGGGTGACGGACTCCGTTTCGTGTGCACTGGCTTGGTCGATGGCAAAGGGACTGAATCCCAGTGCCTGATGCTCGCCGAAGGCATAGAGGGCTCGCACGCCGCTGTTCTCGCAGCAACGGCTCTCGGGGATGAAGAGACGGTTCTTGATCTTTCCTCCGTCTTGTGGCCGAAGGGGCATGGCATATTGCGAGGCCCACGACTTGAATCCTGTATCGTAAATGTCGGGGGCAAGCAAATCGATGTCGGGGGCGCCTTCTTGCCAAAAGTCAATGAGATGGGCAAGCGGGCCTGCTGAAGGATATTCGCCGGGACGGCGTCCGCGGCTGTTCATGGCGGCATTGACATAGAGGGGCATGTCATGAATCTGGCGTGCGGCCTTGGCCAAATGCTCCACATAGCGGGCATAACTCAGGGCCATGAATTTCTCGTCGGCATACTCGTCGCTGCCGTATCGCTCTGCCCATTTCTCTTTCTTGTATGCCTTCTCGGCCAAGGGCGAATGGTCGCGGGCGGACTCCAGCATCCCGATCTCATTCTCTATCTGCATCATGATGACCACTTCTCGACGTGGGTCTTTTTCCTTGATGCGGTTCATCAGGGAAGAAAAAGCTTTTAGGTCGGCCTGCAATACGTTGTCGCTGAAGCATGACGCGATCTCCATCGGCTTGCCCTCTGCGGTCATCGCTCTGGGAAAGCGTTTCGCGTCTTGCTTCAACCATGCCGGCGCATAACACGACATACTGTTCTTCCAGATGCCAAACCAGAGGAAGATCACTTGCAGGTGCTCTCGTCGCGCCACTTCGATGGTTCGGTCTATGAGGGTATAGTCAAAATGACTTTCTTCTGGTTCCATCAACTCCCAGTAGGCTGGTACGAGTACCGTGTTGAGGCCCAGTGCCCGCATATGCGGCAGCACGTCATCGATGTCAGAGATAGAGGTGGTGGCGGAGTTGCTCAATTCGCCGCCAAGAATGGGGCAGGGCAGTGGTGACAGTCTGTTTTGGGCCGCTAAGGTCATGGCCATCAATAGTGTCAGAAAGAGTAGGGATCGTTTCAGCATATCAGATGGTTTGTTTTTGGTGGTTCCGTTATTTCCCTAAGAATTTGGTTTCCAAGTAGGCTTGGAAAGTTTCCTTGTAGATATCGCCAATAGGCAGATAGGTGTCGGCATCCATGATGACACGGTTCTTGTTCACTTCCTGGATCTTGTCAAGGTTGATGATATAGGAGCGGTGGATGCGCATGAAGTTGCTGGGAAGCCGTTCTTCCATTTTCTTCATGGAGAGCAAGGTGATGATGGGCTTTGGCTGGTTGTCAAGCCATACTTTCAGATATTCGCTCATGGCTTCCACATAGCGGATGTCGGAAATATTGACCTTCACGATGCGGTAGTCGGTTTTAAGGAAGAGCACATCGTCGGAGTGGGGGACAGGGGAGACTGGGGGATTGGAAGTGGTGTCTTCAAGGCGCTCCTTCAGTCTGTTGGCTGCCCTCTGGAAATCCTGTAGACCGAAGGGTTTCAACAGGTAGTCCACGGCATTCACACGGAAGCCTTCGACGGCATATTCCGAATAGGCGGTGGTGAAGACGATCAGTGGCGGGGTGGCCAGTGACTTCACGAAGTCCATACCGTTGAGGTCGGGCATGTTGATGTCGCAGAAGATGGCGTCTGCCGTGTCTTGCTCCAAAAAAGCTCGGGCTTCAAGTGCACTCTGGCATTGCGCTGCAAGTTCGAGATATGGTACTTTCCGTATATAGGCAACGAGCTGTTGCAGAGCCAATGGCTCATCGTCGATGGCGATACAACGAATCATGATATCGGTATTTGATGATTTGTATTTATATATAAGGTGTTTGTTTTCATCTGGTGCAGAGAAATGTCTGTCGTCTCTTCATGAGGGTTACTTCACGAGGATTGGATTGACGGGAATGACATAGAACTTTCTGCCGGGTTTGAAGTCGAGCATCCACTGATCGAGGATGATATGGTCGTCGAGTGCCTTGATGCGGAGGGTATGGCTCCCTTTTTTCACCTTGACAGGGGTGGTCTTCAGTGCCTGTCCGCGGAGCACGTTCTGCTTCCAGGTCTCAGAACGGAATTTCTCTTTCAGTGAGATGACGACGGGTTCCTGGTCATCGAGCGTCACTTGATAGCGCAGATCGCCACGATCGTTGGGCTGGGTGGGGATCATCGCTGTGTATAGCAGGGCATCACCTTCTTGTTCTCTGTTGAACTCATAGACCACCTCGCCGCCTTTGGGGATGGCAACGGCATTCATAGAATGACCCAGCATCTGGATGGCATGTACTCCCTCTGAAGCTGAATGGTAGCGGCTGGCGTTGCTGGCGACGGCATCTTCGGGAAATATCGGATGGGTGAGATAGAAACCGTATCCTGGCTGGTTGTCTGCGGGTGGCAGATAGGGCACAAGAGGGGGATTGAAAACATTCAGGTCTCGGGGCATCATGTTCATGAGACCTTTCCATTTCCCACCGGCGAGACTGTCGTTATAGTAGGCTGTGAGTTGCTGGATCTCGCGGTAGGCTTGCACGGCGCGTGCCGACGACAACAGCATGTATTTGTCGCGGCCTTCGGCTGACTTGCCGGTCTGGCCCTTATACGTCGAACGGGCTTTCTGTGCCTCGAGCATCTTCACGGCCATGGCACGGGCGGCCATCACAGGATACTTGATGGCGGCGAAATAGGCGTCCTTCAACTCAGGGCGGACAAGTGCCTCGGCTTCTTTTACCTCCAGGCAGATGTGGTCATAGTCTTGCAGATAACGCTGCAGCTCGTTGTCAAACTCCGTCTGAGAGAACTCGGTGTCGACTACCTGTGAGCGCCCATTCGGGTAGGCTTTGCGGTCTGACAGTTCCACCTGGGTCCAACCCATGAACTCTGGCTTGCGTATGCTGCAGAGTCGGTAAAAAGTATGTAGGGTGGGGAATAGCCGCTTGCCTGCCTCCTCGCCAAACTGCGTGCAGAGCCAGTGCTTCAGGTGCTCGTTGAGTGTTGAGGGGCCTATCTTGTCGATATCCCAGGCCATGTCCATCACCAGTTCCAGATCGTAGGCGGCTACCTTCACGTCATGTACGTTGACTATCCACACCTTGCGGCAATGGTGGTCATAGGCGGCTTTCATCTCCTGATAGATCAAACCGGGCTGGGTGGTGGTGAGCCATAAATAGTCATGCGGGCGACCCCAGTAACTGAGGTGGTAGTACACGCCGCCTCCGCCAATGCGCTTCTGTTGCTCTGCATCAGAGAGACGGGTCATATAACCGTAGTTGTCGTCGCACCACATCAGCGTCACGTCGTCTGGCACGCGAAGACCGCTCTCCATGATCTCCAGCACTTCCTTATAGGGGATAAATACTTGGGGCACACGCTCCACATGACGGTCATAATGCTGACGGAGGAGTTCGCGCTGGTCGTCGATGACCTGCTGCACTGCCGTCAGTTTCTCTTCCTGGGTGCTCACGCCTTCCATCGAACCGTCGTGGATGCCTCGCATACCGAGGGTGAACAGTTCCTCACTGCCCTTCACCTGTTGCAGTCGCTCTGTCCAATAGCGTTTCACCTCCTCACGGTTGGTGATGTAGTTGTAGGGTCCGCGCTCCTTCACGTCCCATTCATCCACGTTGTTTCGCAACAGTGGTTCGCAATGGCTGGAACCGATGAGGATGCCGCAAGAGTCGGCCATCTCTTTGTTGCCTTTGATGGTGAAGAAACCGGGCGTCCCTGGGTGCATCGCTGGCCAGATGGTGTTGGCACGCAGGCGCAGAAGCAGTTGGAAGATGGCCTTGTAGGTCTTGGGACCTATGGCTCCAAACTGTTCGGATGGCTCATAATGTTTCCATGCCCAGTTGCGTGTGCTCCAGTCCTCGTCGTTGATGAAGATTCCGCGATAGGTCACGCTGGGTGTGTGCTCCATCACAAAACGACTGTCGATGGTCAGACGGTCACGGCGCTCTGGCACCACGTCGCCCCACCACACCCATGGTGAGACACCTGCCATGCGACTCAGTTCCAGAATGCCGTAGGCGGTGCCGCGGCCGTTGTGGCCCTGCACCACGATTTGTCCTTTCTTGTTGACGCTCAACCGGAAACCGTCGTCCTTGCCCGTACCTTGTTCGATGCGGATCACGGCTTGACGGCTGGCAACGGCGCTCTGACCGGTCACCTGCCGCATGTCTTCACAAAACATCTGGAGGGCCATCTTCACCACAGGGTCAGTGCGACCCACCACTTGATAGGTCACGGGATGCTGGCCGTCAAACCACACGATTTCTGCTGCATGAAGTGGTCGGAAATGCAGCAGGGTCAACAAGATAAGGATGATTGTAGTTTGTTTCATAGGTCTGTAACAGTCTGTCTCTCCATCACATGGTGATTTTCTATTGGAAGAAGGGGAATGCATTGAATTGAGGCATGGTCTTTTCTTTCAGTTCCTGAATATGTGGCTCAAAATCCTTGTCAAAACGATCGATGTTGCGGTCGAGGAAAGCCAGACGCTGGGTCAGCCACTCACTTAATACCTTGATTTCTTCTTCATAAGAACTGACTCTATAGGCTGCAAACCAGCCGATGGCATCACCAAACCCGTCAAATCCTCCAAATCCGCCAAATCCTCCGGGGATGGAGTCGTTACCCATCGGTGGAAAACCGCCGAAGGGGAATCCTCCAAATCCTCCGGGGATGGAGTCGTTGCCCATCGGTGGGAAACCGCCGAAGGGGAATCCTTTAAATCCTCCAGGGATGGAGTCATTGCCCATCGGTGGGAAACCGCCGAAGGGGAATCCTTTAAAACCTCCGGGGATGGAGTCATT
>CADCQC010000025.1 GCA_902803455.1 uncultured Prevotellaceae bacterium | reverse complement strand
GTGGACGACCATGCTGATATCCCCGCTTCTGCGAAGGAGATCGACTGGGAAGCTCTGTTTGTATTTGCCCGCCAGCAGACGGTGGAGGCCACCTATTGGCATGGCATCGAGCGACTTGACCGTGAGGGAGGACTCAAACTCTCTGAGTCCTCTGTCCTGGACTGGATGGCCAGATATAAGAAGATTGAGAAGCGCAGCCGCAGTGTCTACAAGAAAGTCGCCTGGGTGTGGAAGAACTTCCAGTCAGAAGGTTTCCGATCCTGTCTGCTGAAAGGTCAGGGCAATGCCCTTCTCTACCCCACCCCTTATATGCGCACGCCTGGCGACATCGACATCTGGGTGGAAGGCAGCGACAAGGATGTGATCGCATATATTGACACTGTTATACCTGGCCAGAAACGTGTGTACCACCACATCGAGTTCATCAAGTCGGGCAAGGTGCCCATCGAGGTGCATTACCGTCCTTGCTGGATGAGCAACCCTATCCACAACAAGCGGCTGCAGCAGTGGTTTGCCGACCATTCTGAAGAATGCTTCTCCAATAAATTAGAGGAATGGGGATTCTGTGTGCCGAGCGAGAGATTCAACCTGGTGTACCTGCTTTCCCACATCTATAGCCATCTGCTGCGCGAAGGAGTGGGATTGCGACATGTGGTCGACTACTATTACCTTTTGCTCAAGAGTCGTGTTGCCGACCGTCCGTCAGAGGCAGAGCTCCGCCACCTGGGTCTTCACAAGATCACCGGTGCGATGATGTGGGTGCTTCAGGAAGTATTAGCGCTTCCCGATGCTTTTCTCCTCTGTCGTCCTGATGCCCGTCGAGGCCGTCTGCTGCTCAATGAGATGCTGCAGGGTGGCAATTTCGGCAAGTTTGACGAGCGCGTGCTTGGAGGCACCAGCACCACCGCCCTGCGCCACAACACGAAAGGCCTGTTCCGCGACCTTCGCTTTCTGTTTTATTTCCCCTCGGAATGTCTGTGCGAACCCTTCTTCCGTCTATGGCATTACTATTGGCGCTGGAAGCACCGTCCATCACAGACACCTTGATCATCCAAGATTCTCCTAGAATATCCTAGATTTTCCTAAAACATCCTAGATTTTCCTAGAATCTCCTAGAATCTCCTAGAAAAATCCCCTGTCATGACTTTCACTCCATAGAAGCGAGGTCTCTCACGCCATTGAGGAAAGCCTTTGCTTCCATCCTTTTCTTTCCGGCCATCTGCAGCAAGTCGATGCGCAGCATGCCGTCGCCTGTTGACACGAAAAGTTGGTTTTTCTCCACGATGATGGTTCCTGGTTGGCCGATGGGGGACCGGTCGGTGAATTTGGTCGTCTTGAAGACCTTGAGCACCGCCGAGGTGCCGTCCAGCATCTTCACCATGGTCCATGTGCCGGGGAAAGGACTCAGTCCGCGCACAAAATCATATATCTGCTTGGTCGTCTTGCTCCAGTCGATGCGGCACGTCTCATTGAATATTTTCGGTGCCGGGTGCAAGACCATTCCCTCGTCAGTCAGTTGTTGCTGAGGCACTGACTCCACCTGTCCGTCATGCTGAGCGATCAGCGACACCGTGTCGAGTGCTGCCTGCGCGCCTAGATGCATCAGTCCGTCATAGACATATTCCACATCGGCTTCATCAGGGATGTCGAAAGGTCTCCGCAAGATGATTCTTCCAGTGTCGATCTCATGATCGAGGAAAAACGTGGTAACCCCTGTCACCTTCTCTCCGTTGATGACAGCCCAGTTGATGGGTGCTGCCCCTCTGTATTGGGGCAGCAAGGCGGCATGCACGTTAAACGTGCCCCATCTGGGCATGGCCCACACCACCTCGGGCAACATCCTGAAGGCCACGACCACCTGCAGATCGGCATTGAAAGCCCGCAACTGCTCCAAGAACTCCGGATCTTTCATCTTGACAGGTTGCAGCACAGGAATACCTTTGGCGAGCGCATATTTCTTCACCTCACTGGCCTGCAGCACACTGCCATGACGCCCCACGGGTTTGTCGGGCTGAGTCACCACAGCCACAACGTTGCAATGGTTATCACACAACTTTTCCAGAGTCGCCACGGCAAATTCCGGCGTACCCATGAAAATGATTCTGATGTCTTCTTTTCTCATGATAGTCAGGATGATTATTCTGCCGACATGTCAGCCACCATCTGGCGGTATGCGGCATACATTCGTGTGCGGTTGATATATCCCACCAGCCGGGAGTCGGTGTCGGTGACGGGCAGCAGGGCGGCATCGGTCTTGTCGAAAACATGCATGACATCCTCCATAGGGTCATTGGCACCCAATACGCTGGGAGGCGGTGTCATGAGTTGCGCCACCGTGAAATGCCCGTAGAGTTCAGTACGGAACATCACATTCCGGATGTTGTCCAACTTCACCTCTCCGATCAGCGTGCCGGCATCATCAAGCACTGGCAGCACGCTTGACGTACTCATACTGATCACGTTGACCAGTTTTCCCAAGGGCATGTCGATGCTGACAGACGTGAAATGCCTGTCGATGATGCTGTCGAGGCTCATCAAGGTGAGCACGGCCTTGTCGGTGTGGTGGGTGATGAGTTTTCCCTCACGCGCCAGCCGCATGCCATAAATACTGTGGGGTTCGAAGATATAAATAGTCAGATAGGCGCAGATGCTCACGATCATCAGCGGGATAAACATCTGATAACCTCCCGTAATCTCGGCGATGAGGAAGATGCCTGTGAGCGGTGCGTGCATCACACCCGCCATGACACCTGCCATCCCCAAGAGAGAGAAGTTCTTCTCAGGCAAGTAGATACTGATGTGGTTGATGTTCCACAGACGGGAGAAGAAAAATCCGGAGAAAGCACCGATGAAGAGCGAGGGAGCAAACGTACCGCCACACCCGCCGCCACCATTGGTGGCCGAGGTTGCCACCACCTTGAAGGCGAGGACCAGACCGATATAAAGCATCAGCAACTGGCCGTTTCCATAGAAGAGCGAGTTGTTGAGGATGGTCTGCCAGTCGGCTTCCGTTTTCCCGTTGATGAGGATATTGATGCTGGAATAGCCTTCACCATAAAGTGCGGGGAACAGGAAGATAAGGCTGCTCAGCACACCGCCACCCAACAGCAGTTTCCAGTAAGGATGCTGCCCGAGTTTGGCGAAGACTCCCTCACAGGCGGTCATCAAACGGATGAAATAAAGGCTCACCAGTCCGCAGAAGATGCCCAGCAGGATGGTGGCGGGGATCCGCTCCACCTGCCATGCCGAATCGAGGGTGAAATGGAAAAGTGAGTCGCTGCCCACAAGGATATAGGTGAAACAGGTGGCTGTCACGCAGGCGATGAGAATCGGCAGCAGCGAGGCCATGGTGAGGTCGACCATGAGCACCTCGAGGGTGAACACCAGTCCGGCGATGGGGGCCTTGAAAATGCCGGCGATGGCCGCTGACGCGCCACACCCCACGAGCACCATCATCGTCTTGCCATCCAACTTGAAAACCTGGCCGAGATTGCTTCCGATGGCCGACCCGGTGAGCACTATCGGCGCCTCGGCTCCCACACTTCCTCCGAATCCGATCGTGATGGCCGATGCGATGACCGAACTCCAGCAGTTGTGTCCCCTCAGCCGGCTCTGCTTTCTGCTGATGGCATACAGGATACGCGTGATGCCATGGCTGATATTGTCCTTGACGACATACCTCACAAAGAGGGAGGTAAGGAAGATGCCTACGACTGGAAAGACGAGATAAAGCCAGTTGAACGACTGGAAATCAAACCCCGCAGTGAGCAAATACTCTATCTGCCGGATCAGTCCATGCAGGACAAAAGCGGCAAAAGCAGCCAGCATGCCCACCAGAAAACTGAGTATGAGTGTGAATTGCCTGTCGGTCACATATTGCTTCCGCCAAGTATTGATCTTGTCGAAGAAAGAAAGATGGCTGTCGCTCTTGATGTCGTATGTCATGTCATCCGTTGATCTGATTACGCACCTTCATTCCTGTCATTTTCTGATGATCGTCACTTCGCCATTGGGCTTGAGCCTGACGATACTTGAGGGGGTGTGGGGTTTCTTCTCCTGCCTGCGCGACTTGCACACATAGTCCACCGCATTCAACAACTCAGGTGAGATGTCACAATAGTTGGATGCCGGCGGCTGACCACTGATGTTGGCACTTGTCGACACGATGGGCTTCTGGAAACGATAACACAGTTCTTTGGAGAACGGCTCTCTCGTCACCCTCACGGCCACCGAACCATCCTCTGCCACCACGTTGGGCGCAAGGTTGGCGGCACCATCGAGAATCACCGTCACCGGCTTGGTGGCCAGTTCGATGAGATTCCATGCCACCTCTGGCACGTTCCATACATAACGCTGCAATCTTGCCTCGCTGTCTACCAGGCAAATGAGCGCCTTGGAGTCCTCTCTTTGCTTGATCTCAAACACTTTTGCCACAGCCTCTGGATTGGTGGCATCGCAACCGATACCCCACACGGTATCTGTGGGATAGAGAATGACCCCACCCCGGCGCATCACCTCGACTGCAGCCTTGATATCTTTATCGTAATTGTTCATGCCAATTATGTCAATTAATAATTTGCAAAAATACGCAATAAATCGCACTCAGAGAAATTTTTCATTTGATTTGTGACATCCGACGTGCAAGTAAGATTCATTTCCCTTAAGAGACAAGGGGCGATCATCTGGCATCGAAAATCAGAAAAGGGGGAAAATGAGACGGAAAAGGGACGAAAAAGCCAGAGACAGAAGTGCCTCTGGCCAATATGAAAATAGTTCTTATCAGATCTCCCACCCGATGGCAGATGCCCCGAGAACGGCTGCAGAAGCGCCGTCAAGTCCACTGACAAGGAATTTAGCTTTGTTTCTGAAGATAGGAAGGACATTCCGCTCATAACTCTTGCGGATAGGCTCCATGATCAGGTCGCCGGCCTTTACCAGACCGCCAAAGAAGATGAAGGCCTCGGGAGAGGAGAATGCAGCGAAGTCGGCACAAGCCGCACCCAGCATCTCACCAGTAAATTTAAACACCTCGTTGGCCAACTCATCACCTTTTCCTGCAGCGATAGCCACATCAAGAGAGGTGAGGTCTTCCGACTTGATCTCTCTTAAGAGTGACGGACGGTCGGTGCTGTCGAGCAACTCACGGGCAGAGCGCGCCACACCGGTAGCAGAGCAATATGCCTCAAGACATCCTTTGCGGCCACATCCGCAAGGTCTGCCATTCTCGCGTCTCATGATCACATGACCCAGCTCACCGGCAAAGCCATCACATCCGTAGACCAGCTGTCCGTTGATGACGATACCCGATCCCACACCGGTGCCCAGGGTGATGACGATGAAATTCTTCATTCCACGAGCCACACCATAGATCATCTCTCCGATGGCTGCCGCATTGGCGTCGTTGGTCAGTGCCACAGGCACACCCAACCTCTTGGAGAAGAGATCAGCCAGCGGCACAATGCCATTGTGACCCCATTCCAGATTGGGAGCAAACTCTATCGTCCCTTTGTAAAAATTCCCGTTGGGAGCGCCGATGCCCATCGCCTTGATGGTCTCGATGCCACCCACCTGCTCGATGATGATCTGCAAGGCGGCCACAGAAGCATCCACATAGGCTTCCACCGTGTCATATCCCTGAGTCTTGATGGCTGTAGTGGCCTTGATCTCACCACGGCTGTCGACGATACCAAAAACGGAATTGGTTCCTCCCAAGTCCAAACCTATCACATAAGGTTTCAATGTTGATTGTGCATTCATATATTAAAAAAATTTGAATTAAGACGATTGATGCAAAGATATGAAAAAAAGGATACCCGACAAAGTTTTGCAAACAAAATTTGCTCCTTTCGCAAAAAATTGTCAACTTTGCAATCAGAATGCCTTTTTACTTTGACATAAACATACTCGACACCATCTTCAAAGGACTGATGATTGGTATTTTGGCTTCTGCACCCATGGGGCCTGTGGGCATTTTATGCGTGCAACGCACGCTCAACAAAGGCCGATGGTTTGGGTTCGTCACAGGACTGGGTGCCACCGCAAGCGATCTTATCTATGCCGTGATCACCGGTGTGGGTATGAGTTTTGTCATGGACCTGGTGAACAATGCCCAAAACCGATTCATCCTTCAAGTGACGGGTAGCATCATGCTGCTGATTTTCGGCATCATCAGTTTCCGTTCCAACCCTACGAAGAACATGCATAAAAGCGGTACTGTCAAAGGATCCTACGTGCACAATGCTGTGACGGCATTTTTCGTCACACTCTCCAACCCACTCATCATCCTGCTCTTCATGGCCTGTTTCGCACAGATGGCCTTCATTATCCCAGATCATCCCTTTCTGATGTTGACCGGCTATCTGAGCATCATCGGAGGAGCTGTCTTATGGTGGTTTGGCCTCACATGGCTCATCGACCAGATCAGGATGAAATTTGAGGACTACGGCATCGTACTCATCAACAAGATCATCGGCAGCATCGTCATTCTAGTGTCTATCATCGTGCTGATGGGTACCGTGTTCAACCTCTTTACCATCCACTACTGAGTGCGTCTGACCGACACTTCACTCACCCCCCTCATCGCGGCTTATGGCCATCACATCCCACCGACGTTTAAATAATTATGTATATATCCCAACAACTCAGAAAGCAAAATATTGCTGAATACGTGCTGTACATGTGGCAGGTAGAAGACATCCTGCGCGCCTACGACTGCAACCTCTCACGCCTTCGCCGTGAATACCTCTCCCGGTTTGACTATCCTCAAGAGGAGATGGAAGACCTGACCGACTGGTATGCCGACCTCATCAGGATGCTCACTCAGGAAGGATGCAGGGAGAAAGGACACCTGCAGATCAATAAAATTGTGGTGCAAGACCTCAATGATCTGCACCTGCGACTGATAGACAGTTCAAAATTCCCTTTCTACAGGGCAGAATACTACAAGGTGCTGCCTTTCATCGTGGAACTGCGCCGCCGTGGCGGTGAGGCGGCCAATGAGATAGAGACCTGCCTCAATGCGCTCTATGGAGTGATGATGCTGCGGCTTCAGAAAAAAACGGTCTCCCCCGATACCACCCATGCCATCAATGAGATCAGCACGCTCATGGGGATGCTTTCAGACTATTATCAAAAAGACAAAGCCGAAGGGCTGGATTTCGACGAATAACAACATCATGAACATTTTAATTACAGGATGCAACGGCCAGTTAGGCAGCGAGTTGCGACTGCTTGAGCCACAATGCTCCGAGCATCATTTTTTCAATACCGACATTGCTGAACTCGATATCAGCGACCAGCAAGCCGTGGAGAATTTCGTGACATCAAATGCCATTGACGGTATCATCAACTGTGCTGCCTTCACGGCAGTCGATCTCGCGGAAAGCAAGAAAGAACTGTGCACGACTCTCAATACGGTGGCACCCGCCTATCTGGCCCATGCCATCGAACAACGGGGCGGATGGATGATCCATATCTCCACCGACTATGTCTTCAACGGTCATCACTACATGCCCTACGTGGAAGACGACACACCGTCGCCCAACGGCGTGTATGGCAGTACGAAACTGGCAGGCGAACTGGGTGTGAGCAAGTTCTGCCAGCGCACGATGATCATCCGCACGGCATGGCTCTACAGCAGTTTCGGAAAGAATTTCGTGAAGACCATGATCCGCCTCGGACGGGAAAAAAGCGAGATTGGCGTGGTGGCCGACCAAGTGGGCACACCTACCTACGCCCGCGACCTGGCATGCGCCATCATGACCATCGTCGGGAAAGGCATCCAGCCCGGCGTCTACCATTTCTCCAATGAGGGTGTCATCTCATGGTATGACTTCGCCAAAGCCATCCACCGCCTGGCCGGCATCACCACCTGCAAGGTGCGGCCGCTCCACACCACGGAATACCCTACTCCGGCACAACGCCCTCCATTCAGCGTGCTCGACAAGACGAAAATCAAACAGACCTACGGCATCGAGATCCCATACTGGGAGGAGAGCCTGAAGGAATGTATAGAGAAACTGTCTCAGGAATGACACGCTGATGATCCACTCAGAAACCAAACACTTCATCAAAGCACAATGAACCAAGAAATAGAAAGAAGACGCACCTTCGCCATCATCTCGCACCCTGATGCGGGCAAGACCACCCTGACAGAGAAATTTCTCCTCTTCGGCGGCCAGATACAGGTGGCAGGGGCCGTGAAGAGCAATAAAATACGCAAGACAGCCACCTCCGACTGGATGGACATCGAGAAGCAGCGCGGCATCTCCGTATCCACCTCCGTCATGGAAT
>CADCQC010000024.1 GCA_902803455.1 uncultured Prevotellaceae bacterium | reverse complement strand
CCGTCCATACCACGACAGGGGTTTTGTCGGCCTTGGCCGCATTTTTCACAAAGAGCGAAGATCGGCTGTTGCCATCAGGCAGGATACGATACGTCTTTCCATTCTCAATTGCAGCCTCGGCAACTGTCGCCATGGCAATCATCAACAGTGTGATGAAAATGATTCTCATATTATTCATAACTTTTTTGCAAATTTAGTGATTTTATTATGTTGTATCATAATAAAAAGTATTTGTATAAGGAAAGGAGAGGCTGATCAGATAGAGATATGCTATATATCAATGAGTTATAGATTGTGCATCACATGATTTGTATAATGGAAATATAGGGCTTTGCTCGCAAGCATGAGCTAGCGAGCAATCTTGGCATGGCGGTAATGAATAATGGCTGCTGTGATACAGCAGCATACGGAACGGATGGAGAGATGGGTAGACGGGGTTAGGGATGGGGGGAGATTAAAAAGAAGGCCCGTCAAAGACGGGTCTTCTCATCGTTTCCGGCACCGGTGCCTTTGTATTTGGAGCGGGTGAAATTGAAGTTGTAGCTCAGAGTCAGGCCCACACACTGCGTAAAAGTGTAGATATCCTGGGCAGTCTCGCCGATAGCATAATAAGTGGTCACATCATTTGTTGACGTGCGGAAGATGTCATTGGCATATAGGGTACCTGTCAACCTTCCTTCCAAGAAGCTTTTCTGCAGTCGGGCGTTCACTGTGAAATTGCTGCCTCGATACATGAATCCCCAGTGGTTGCTGCCCGTATAATTGATATGAGCCAGCGCCTTGGTCGTGGGGTTGATGACAAACCAACTTTTCAGGTCGAAGCTGAATTCAGGTTTTTCCAGTTTCTTTGGCGCACCATAAGCCTCGGCATCAAACATCTGCTGATAATAATGCAACGTGGCGGAGGGTTGCCAGAAGCCAAATTTTGGCGAAGCCACGATGGTGGCATAGACACGGTCTTGGTGGTCGAAGTTGACCGGCTGGAAAATGGCGATCTCTTTCTCCTCGTCGTATACCCTGCCGATATGAGTGAAGATGTCGTTCTCTCGGGTGAATCCAGCCATGATGTTCAGCCACGAATACGTGAGATTGAAGTCGATGCTCTGACGTACCGAAGGACGCAGCAGCGGATTGCCACCCTCATAGAGCATTCGGCTGTCGTAGATGATGACAGAACTCAACATACTGTAGGGTGGACGGGATATCCGTTTGCCGTAACTCAACTGTGCGCTCCACTTGCCGTTCTGCCATGCAGCAGATAGGTTGGGGAACCAGTCGTTATTGGTGCGGCTTGGCTCATCCTGCCAGATGTCAAAAGAGTAGTAGTCCGCAGAAACGTGCTCGTAACGCAACCCCGCATTCAGAAGCCATGGACCCAACTGCAGCTTGTATTCAGCAAATCCAGCCGTGTTTTTTTCCTTCATCTCATTGTCAGCTTCGGGTATGATGTTCTCCTGGTTGAAGTTGTAGCCATAACTTTGCGTGGATGTGGCTTCCGCACCTCCACTCAAGATGCCCTTCCAAACGGGATATGTCAGCACCAACTTGCCAGCAACCATCCTACGGTCATCGTTGTTAAGGACCGTGATGGTGCGATTTCCTAAATCCTTGCTCACCTCCTGCTGGTTGATTTGATTCTCGGATTCACGACGCAGCATAGTGGCATTCAGGTCGACACCTAAATTGCCCACCTTCCCCACATAGTAAGCATTCAGTTCCCAAACAGGTTTGTCGGGTTCGTGGATATCTGTTTTCAGTTGGATATTACCGTAATAAGCCCCATTTTTCTGATAGATCTGATTCATATCCGTCATAAATGCGTTATAAAAGGATTTGTGGGAAGAGAAGCTCAAACCTACGGAATGATTGATGCTGAAGTCATAACTCAAACCAGCCTGGTACTGAATCTCAGTCCAACTGCTTCTGACCGGCAAATCAGCAGAGATATAAAAAAAGTCCTTTTTGATATGCAATTCCTGATTGATGTTCTGGTCAGCGCTGTAGTGGCTGTTGTCGAGAGCCACGGTGGCAAAAGCCTCCAGCCCTCCAGTGCGATATTTCACCGTGAGATCGTCGTAGTTGTTCCATTTGTTGTTCTTCCATGTCTGACTGGAGGCCATGAGACTCAGTCCGTTGCCTTGGGTCTTTATGGTCTTGATACGGATGACGGCATTCACCTCCGCATTGTACTGTGCCCCAGGAGCCGTGATGATGTCCACGCTCTTGACATCGACCGACTTCAGCAGCCTCAATTCACTGGCGTTGTTCACCTTTTTGTTGTTGATATAGATCTCCGGTTCGCCCTTTGCCAAGACCTCGAACTTGCCATCGCGTCCCTGCACCATCGGCATCACCGAGAGCAAGTCGTCTGCGGTGCCGATATCATGGAGGATAGAGTGCTGCACCTCCACCGTCATGCCGCCAGCAGTCATCTTGTATTGCGGCACCTCCCCCTTTACGGTGACTCCTTGCATGACATAAGCCTCCGGCTGCATGGTGATGGTGCCCAGACGTCCCACGGGAGCATTTCTTGTGACGGTCTTATAACCGACATAGGTGAATTTGACGATGAGTTGCCGAGGTTGGCAAGGGATGACGAAATCTCCGTTTTCATTGCTCACGCCACCGGTAATGAAAGCAGAGTCCTTTGGTTCGAGGAGCGACACGTTGACGTAAGGCAAAGGTTTCCCATACTCGTCAACGACATGCCCTGTCAGTTTGGTATCTGCTTTCTGCACACATTCCACATAGATGTCCTTGTTCTCAAAGGTAACACGCATGGGATAGAAGCCCACCACCTGCCTGACGGCATCCTTGACAGAGGTGTTCCTCAGCGAGGTGGTGACGGTGAAGTCCTCCAATTCATCAAAGATGAAATTGACCTTGTAGTTGCTTTGTGCGTTGTCGATCCAGATGAGCGCCTCGGAGAGGGAGGTATTTCTGAAGTCGTGTGAGAGTTGCTGTGCCCTCACCATCGTAGCAAAAAGGCTCAGTATGATAATAAAAATATGTCTCATGATGATGCGCTATTCGATGGTGATGGTTTCTCCGGAAAGCGTGAGGTGCACTTTCTCGAAATGATTGATACGGTTGAGGATGTCCTCGATGGAGTCGTTGGCCTCCCATTTCAGGTAGAATCTCAGTGTACGCGAAGCATTGTTTTTGAACACCACCTTCACCCCATAGTCCCGGCTAAGCTGGAGCATGATCTGTTGCAGCTCCACGTTGTTGAACTGATGGTCCTGCCTTATGGTGTCCTTTTTCTCCTCAGTCTGAGTCATGCCAAGTCCCGCCTCAGTGTTATCAATATCCTGAAGTTTTTGTGGAGATACCAAAGCCGGTGTCTCTTCCTTCACATTGTTGGCATTTCTGAAATGCAGGATGGCTGCATAGGTGATACCCGATAGCGCGCCCACAGTGACGATGATGGCAGCCCATCTCATCATCGGGTTTTGACGACGGCGATGTTGCCGTTTTGACTTGAATCTTTGCCACTCCTCTCCCACGTCAGGGACAGGAATGGAAGTCTCATCGAGCATCTGGTCGATTTGCTCTTCGGTGTATTGCTCCGGATGGAGGAGCATGTGGATACGGTCCTTGTTCTTCATACTTCTCATTTGTTGAATTGTTGACGCAGTTTTCTCAATCCTTGCACGATGTGTTTGTTGACGGCAGAGAGGCTGATGCCGAGGGAACGAGAGATGTCCTTGTAAGACTTCTCATCATCGAAACGCATTCGGATGACACGTCCTGTCTGCGGAGTGAGCCTATCATCGATGTATTGTTGCACCATATCGGTCAACTCATCATCAGACATTTCCAGGTAAGGCTCTGATTCGCCAGATGGTATGGTGTGTGTTGCGTTGGCAACGCAACAGACGGGACGGACTTCTTGGGAAGGGATAGCAGAAGAGTGGTCCGTTGCAAGTTGCGATGTGGTTTCCTGCATATAATTGGTGGACAAGGAAAGCCTTCGCCGTTGTGCAATGATGTTGAGGCAGCGGTTTCTGACACAGGTGAGCAGGAACGTCCGCTGCGACTCTTCACGGAGGGTCACGCTGCCTTCCCAGAGACGTGCGAACACGTCCTGTACGGCATCCTTGGCCTCGTCTTCGTCACCAAGCAGGATATGGGCCGCCCTGTACATCCTGCCGTATTCCGAATGGAATAGTCGTTCAAACTGTCGTTCTCTGTCTTGCATCTTTCTTGCGCTGTTTTTATCTTATATACAGCAGAGCATGAAGAATCATCACCCCCAATCGTAATTTTTTTCAAAAAAAAGGGGAAAATGGTATCATACCAAAAGAAAACAGAAAAAAAGGACTTCGTCAGAGCAGACGTCGATGAAAAGCATATCACCTTAGAACCTAAGCGTGATGGTGAGCCATTCTATGACTATCTGCAATGACGAAGTCCAGAGCCTGTTTGTCGAAAATAAGAAATATTATTTCATATTAAAGCCTTGACAGCACTAAGGACAGGTCGTCAACGGATTATCGCAAATTCTGTCAATAGGCATCCATCCCGTATAGCGCTTATCTGTAGTGATCACCTTTATCCATTCTCCACGAATCTCAAGAGGTTGCAATCCAATTTCCAGCAAGTAGGAAGGTTCAATCTTCAGAAATTTTCCTTTTGTCGAAGGAGTCTGTCGCAAAACATTCTCATGGTCACCAGCAATACCAAACTGCAACACAGAGTAATGTATCCAGTAGCCAGTTTTTGAGCCTTTAAGATCTATCTGCTCCTCAACATCACCATAGATGTCAATCACAGGTTCTATCTTCCACCAATTGTTTTTCACTTCAAGTAGCGACACGACATAACCACCATCAACGTCAGGAAGTTTCTTGACTACTTTACCATTTGGCGCATTTCTGATATTGGTGGGTGTGCCGCTACTGTCAATGATATAGGCTCTTGCACCGCTTTGGGCATACACAGACAAGGCAAAAACCATGATCACTGTTGTCAAAATCATTTTTTTCATATCGTCAACTTTTAAGTATTATAATTTGCAAATATAGTAAAAAAACAAATATCAAGCAGTTCATCCACTATTTTTTATCAAGAAAAGTCCATTCTTTTCTGATAAGCCATCATGCAGATCAAGATGAGCCCCAATAAAAGCCCCACTCAACTTGAAAGGAGTGGGGCTATGCATTATCTATATTTAAAGCGTTGCATCAGTCATGGTAGGAAGCTGTCAATACAAGTCAAACTCATAAATGCGGGCCGCCGTCTCGCTGCCCTGCGTGGGGTTGATGACAAAGAGCCTCACATAGCGCACGGAGGTAGGCGTGAAGAAACGGTCGATGATGTTTTTCCGGTTGCCATCAAACATATCCAGTGTCTGCCACTCCTCCGTCTCGCTGTTGCGTCCTTGAAGCAGACATGTGCGGGTAATATACGATGCATG
>CADCQC010000023.1 GCA_902803455.1 uncultured Prevotellaceae bacterium | reverse complement strand
CAGGCGCTGAGGCTTTCGGATGGTGACAGTATCAGCTCTTCCTGCATGAGGACAGATATCATCAAATAATATGAAAATCATTTTAGCAAGCAATTCTCCCAGACGGAAACAACTGTTGGGAGGACTGGATATCGATTTCGAAGTGAAAGTGCTCAAAGGGATCGATGAGACCTATCCCGATGATTTGCCAGTGGAGCAGGTGCCTGTCTTCATCTCTAAAACGAAGGCGGAGGCCTATCGCACCGTCATCGCAGAGGATCAGTTGGTTATCACAGCGGATACCGTGGTGGTGTTGGGCGACAGGGTGTTGGGAAAACCGGCGGATAAGAAGGAGGCGGTCGATATGCTGCGGCAACTCAGCGGACAAACTCACCGGGTGATCACAGGGGTCTGTCTCACCACCGTCAAAGAACAGCGCACGCTGGCTGTCACCTCTGAAGTGACCTTCAAAAATCTCTCCAATGAGGAGATCGATTATTATGTAGAACACTACCGGCCTTTTGATAAGGCTGGAGCCTATGGCATACAGGAGTGGATCGGATATGTGGGGGTGACGGCACTCAAGGGCAGCTATTTCAATGTGATGGGACTACCGGTGCAGCGCATCTATCAGGAACTGGTCGACATGTGCGGAATGCAGATGTTTACTCGTGGTGATAGGGCTCGCCTCTCATGATGGTGCAGGCACGATAGACTTGCTCGGCAAAAATAAGCCGCACCATCTGGTGGGAGAACGTCATCAGCGACAAGGACATGCGCTCGTTGGCGCGATGATAGACGGCTTCGGAAAAACCGTAGGGACCACCGATGACAAACACAAGGTGACGGATAGATAACTGTTTCTTCGTCAACCATTCGGCAAAAGCCACGCTCCGACGCTCTGCTCCTCGCTCATCAAGTAGCACCACATGGTCGCCGTCTTGAATCAGACGGAGGATCTGCTCGCCTTCGCGCTCTTTCTGAAGGTCCATCGAGAGACTTTTCGTATTCTTCAATTCAGGTATCACCTGAACGGTGAAGGGCATGTAATGGCCTATCCGCTCCACATAGTCGTCAAAACACGACAAAAGATGTTTGTTGGTGGTCTTGCCCACCAGAATAAGGGTGGTCTTCATTTGCTTTCTATGATTTTTTGCGAAGATACGAAATAGCGGGTGCAACGCAAAGCAAAACGCAAAGTTTTTTGAAAACAGCTGGCGTCATAAAGACACTTTAAACCAAAAATAAAAAAAACAACGCTTCCTGTTGCATTTATTCAACTTTTTTCCTATCTTTGCAGAAACTATGAGGATCATCCGCTGGGGATGATCAAGCAATACTGTGAACAAACGAACACTTTTATTCTTTTAAATTTAACAATATGGGAAATAACGCAGAATTGATCAAACAATGCGAGGCAAGAGCCAAGCAATGGCTGTCTCCATCTTTCGATGAGGAGACAAGAAAAGCAGTACAGGACATGCTCGACAATGAGGACAAAACCGAACTGATCGATGCTTTCTACCGTGACCTGGAATTTGGAACTGGCGGACTGAGAGGTATCATGGGCGCCGGTACCAACCGCATGAACAAGTATATCGTCGGTATGGCCACACAAGGCTTTGCCAACTATATCAACAAGGCTTTCCCGGGAAGGACCGACCTCAGTGTCGTCGTCGGACATGACTGCAGAAACAACGGAAGAATGTTTGCCGAGACCGTAGCTGACATCTTCTCTGCCAACGGCATCAAAGTCTATCTCTTCGAAAGCCTCAGACCAACTCCTGAAATCTCTTTCGCCATCCGACAGTTGGGATGCCAGGCTGGTGTCAACGTGACAGCATCACACAACCCAAGGGAATACAACGGATACAAGGCTTATTGGGATGATGGAGCACAGGTGCTCGCACCACACGACGTTGGTATTATCAACGAGGTCAACAAAGTGACGATCGATGATGTGAAGTTCGAGGGTGACAAGGATCGGATCGTCATCATCGGTGGTGAGATGGACTGGGACTACCTGCAGGCTGTCAAAGAGGCCATGGTCGACCAGGACGTGATCCTCAGACATAAGGACCTCAACATCGTCTATTCTCCTATGCATGGCACCGGAAGGGTGATCATTCCT
>CADCQC010000022.1 GCA_902803455.1 uncultured Prevotellaceae bacterium | reverse complement strand
GGCTACCCTGTTGGCTGTCAAGAACGACATCATTCCTCCAACAATCAATCACGAGGAGGATGACAAGGACGAGGAAATCGACTACAATCTGAATTTCACCTTCAACAAGGCACAAAAGCGCACCGTGAGAGCTGCCCTGAGCAACACCTTCGGCTTTGGAGGTCACAATGCTTGTGTCGTATTCAAAAAATATGCTGAATAACCTGCTTGACAGAATAAGGCTCCCTTTCCGCAAGGAGAAGGAGCTTTATTTGTCTTTATACACCATCCTGGGATTCTATCCCAAAGACATCAACTATTATAAACTGGCCTTGATGCACAAGAGCATCATGCGCAAGGAAAAAGGAAAACCTATCAATAATGAGCGTCTCGAATTTCTTGGTGACGCCATTCTCGGTGCCGTGGTAGGTCATATCGTCTATGACCATTTTGAAGGAAAAAGAGAAGGTTTTCTCACAAATACCCGCAGCAAACTGGTGCAGCGTGAGACGCTGAACAAGTTGGCGCAAGAACTGGGCATCACACAACTCATCATGTCTTCCGGGCATTCCATGTCCCACAACAGTTATCTGGGTGGCAATGCTTTCGAAGCACTGGTAGGAGCCATCTATCTCGACAGAGGATACAATGCCTGCATGAGATTCATGCAAAAACGTATCCTGGGACAACTCATCAACATCGACAAGGTGGCCTATAAAGAGGTCAACTTTAAGAGTAAACTCATCGAATGGAGCCAGAAAAACCGCGTGGATGTGGAATTCAGACTCCTGGAACAGAAAAAAGATGACAGTGGCAGCCCCGTGTTTGAATATCAGGCTTTCATCGAAAATGTCGAAGGAGGAAAAGGACGTGGATATTCCAAAAAGGAAAGTCAGCAACTGGCTGCAAAACTGACCTTGGAACGACTGCGTCGCGAACCGCAATATATCGATGCTGTGTTTGCCGCAAAGACCGAACGCACCAAGATGGAGGAGATGCCTGTGGAAAACGTGCCCGACACCGAGCAATCCACCGACTTCATCATCGACCAATCTGACGTCAGACAAGAAAAAAAGACAGATAAAAAACAAAAGATCAAACCACAGAATTATAAAAAACCGGTTTCTGATCCTTCTTTGGAAAACGATGGAGAAGATGAGTTTGACCTAAGCGACATCTCTGCCGCCGCACCAAAAGATTTGACAAAGGAAGACATTATCGCAGCCGCTGAGGAAGCTGCTTTCTCCGAATAACATCCACATCTTGTGACCTTTTTTTCCTCCAAAACCATTGGTTCCTAAGGATGGAAGAATGGTGGTGTCTCTTTTCCACAGGCAGTTATTTTTGATGACAAAACAACAGACCTGATGACCGAATCGGGTTAAAAATAGTAAAAAGAGACGCTATTACGAAAGTTTGCACTAATTTTGTAAACTGCAACTCTCTGTCTCGTCATGACGGAGATCAATTTTTCATTGAAAATGAATATCACAAAGATAGCCAGTAAAATCTTTCTGGCACGACAAAAAGAGCTGGATAAGCATTACCTCCATCCTGAACTGTTGCAAGAGGAGGTTTTGCAGCATCTGCTCAAAAGGGCCAAAGATACCGAATACGGTATCCGACACCTCTTCTGCACCATCAAAAACTATGCTGACTTCGCCCACAATGTTCCCATCAATTCTTACGAAGAGCTCAAAAGCGACATCGACCGCATGCGTCATGGCGAGAGCGACGTACTTTGGCCAGGCCAGGTGAAATGGTTTGCCAAATCCTCCGGAACGACCAATGATAAAAGCAAATATATCCCCGTCACACAAGAAGGACTGCAGCATATCCACTATGCAGGAGGGTTCGACGCTGTGGCGATTTATTTGAAAAACAACCCCAATAGTCGGCTTTTCGATGGTAAAAGCCTCATCCTTGGAGGAAGCCACGCACCCAATTATGATGTGAGCAGCAGTCTGGTGGGTGACCTCAGTGCCATCCTTATCGAGAATATCAACCCGCTGGCCAATATGGTAAGAGTGCCCAAGAAAAAGACGGCACTGCTCTCTGATTTCGAGGTGAAACGCGACCGCATCGCCGAGGAGACCATCCATAAAAACGTGACCAACCTTTCAGGTGTCCCATCATGGATGCTGTCTGTACTGACCAGGGTACTGGAAATTTCCGGCAAGAAAACCATCAATGAAGTGTGGCCCAATCTGGAGGTATTCTTCCATGGTGGAGTCAACTTCACACCCTACCGTAAACAATACGAACAGATCATCACATCGCCACAGATGCACTATATGGAAACCTATAACGCCAGTGAGGGATTCTTCGGCATCCAGGATGATCCCAGTGACGAGGCGATGCTGCTCTTGCTCGACTACGACATCTTCTATGAATTCATTCCCATGGATGAAATAGAACATGAAAATCCCACCGTCATCCCTTTGGAAAGTGTAGAGATAGGAAAAAATTACGCCATGGTCATCACGACGTCATGCGGACTGTGGAGATATCTCATTGGCGACACCATCATCTTCACCTCCAAAAAACCTTACAAATTTATCATCTCCGGGCGCACCAAGCACTTCATCAACGCTTTTGGTGAGGAACTCATCGTCGACAATGCCGAACGGGGACTGGCCTATGCCTGTCAGGAGACGGGTGCCGAGGTGCTGGAATATACCGCCGCACCTGTCTTCATGGACAACAAAGCCAAATGCAAGCACCAATGGCTGATAGAATTCTCCAAAGAACCGGATGATCTGGAACGTTTCGCACAATTACTCGATAAAAAACTGCAAGAGATCAACAGTGATTACGAGGCCAAACGCTACAAAAACATCACCTTGCAGCATCTGGAGATCATCAAGGCCAAGCAGAACCTGTTCAACAGCTGGCTCAAGTCAAGAGGTAAACTCGGAGGACAACATAAGATACCACGCCTATCCAACAACAGGCGAATCATCGACGAATTACTCGAAATGAATCAATGAAACATCAACTCATCTTCCTCTCGCTCATCATCACAACGCTTTTGATGACAGCAGGCTGTGCCAGAATGGGACAGCCCGATGGAGGATGGTATGATGAGACACCGCCAAAAGTGGTCAGTTGCCGTCCTGCTGATAAATCTACCAACGTCAACAGTAAAAAAATCATCATCGAATTTGATGAATACATCAAACTCGATAATCCCTCGGAAAAAGTGGTCATCTCACCTCCACAACAGGAAGTGCCCGATATCAAAGGAGCCGGACGAACCATCACCGTGACACTCGTCGACTCACTTATTCCCAACACCACCTATACGGTGGACTTCTCTGATGCCATCTCCGACAACAACGAGAACAATCCCCTTGGCAACTATACCTATTGCTTCTCCACGGGCGACCATATCGACACCCTGGAGGTGAGCGGTTATGTGGTGGATGCCGAAAATATGGAACCTATCAAGGGTATTTTTGTAGGTCTCTACAACAATCTTAACGATACGGCATTCACGACCACACCCATGTTGCGCTACTCATCGACCGATGAAGAAGGACATTTCGTCGTAAAAGGGGTGGCACCAGGCGATTACCGTGCCTTCGCCTTAAAAGATCTTGACGGCAACTACTTCTTCTCACAAAAAGGAGAGCAAATCGCATTCAACCACGACATCATCACCCCTTCCTGCAAACCCGATTTCAGGCAAGACACCATCTGGCGCGACACGCTCCACATCGACAATATCACCAAGACAGGATACACCCACTTCCTGCCCGATGACATCGTGCTCAAAGCCTTTACTGAAAAACAGACCGACCGCTATCTCATCAAGAAAGACAGAACAGATGCCGAATGCCTGGCGTTCTACTTCAGCTACGGTAATCCCCAACTGCCCGACATCAAAGGACTGAATTTTGATGAGAAAGATGCCTTTATCTTACAAGCCAGTGAGAAACGCGACACACTCAAATACTGGTTGCGTGACACGACATTGGTCAAACAGGATACACTCAATCTGCTTTTCACCTACCTCAAGACCGATTCCACAGGGGTCCTGCAGTCACAGACAGACACCTTGGAAATGCTGGCAAAGACATCCTATGAGAAACGGATGAAGGAAAAGGCAAAAGAATTGGAGAAATGGACAAAAGAACAGGAAAAAGCCCGCAAAAAGGGAAAACCCTTCCTCACAGAGATGCCTGTCAAACCACTGGATCTCAATATCAATGTCCAGAGTGAGATGATGCCCGACGGGTACATCTCCATCATCTCTCCTACCCCGTTGCAGACTGTCGACACCACGAAAATCCATCTGAAAGTAAAAGTCGACACCCTCTGGCACGATGTCAGATATATCCTGAAAGAACAATTTGTTGATGTGGAAGAACAAATGTCTTCAGCCCGGATGAAATATATTCTCCAACCCGACAGCACAGACTTTCTGTGGACACCAGGCAAGCAATATTCACTTCAAACAGACTCCGCAGCATTTGTCGACATCTATGGAAAAGCGTCAAAAGACATCAAAAAGGGAATGAAAATCCGGTCATTGGAAAGCATGACCTCGGTCTCCATTCATGTGGCCATGCTGGAAGAGTCTGCTGCTTATGTGGGACAACTCCTTGAACAAGGAGAGAAAATCAATAAACAAGTATCGTCTACCAACGGTAACCTGAAATTTGAATATGTCAAACCAGGTATCTATTTCATCCGCATTTTTGTCGACAACAATGGAAATGGGGTATGGGACACAGGCAACTATGCTGCCGATCAACAAGCAGAAGCCGTGTACTATTACCCAGAGAAAATAGAATGCAAGGAGCATTGGCCTATTGAATTAAATTGGAATCCAATGAATATTCCTTACAATAAACTCAAGCCTTCTGCCCTGAAGAAAACAAAAACTGAAAAGAAAAAGAAAATAAAAAACCTGAATGCAGAAAGAGCACTCAAACTGGGAATAACTTATATACCAAAAAACAATCAGTAATATGAATAATATAAAATCATTGATCATCATCCTGATGATGTTTATGGGCACGGCAGCGGAAGCACAATGCCCACTTACCAATAAAGCCTTCAACTCAGGAGAATTCCTCTCCTATAACCTCTATTTCAACTGGAAATTCGTATGGGTGAAAGTAGGTACCGCCTCCTTGTCCACCGTATCCTCCAAATACCTTGGCAAAGACTGTTACCGCAGCAGTCTGCTGACACGGGGCAATGGCAAACTCGACAAGTTCTTCGTCATGCGTGACACCCTCCTGGGTTATGTCACCACCACCCTATCACCTCTGTATTTCAGAAAAGGTGCTGTGGAAGGGTCCCGATACACCGTCGATGAGGTTTGGTATTCCTATCCCAACGGAAACTGTAGGGTGAAAATGCACCGCCGCAGACACGACAACACCCATCTCAACAGCGAGAAAACCAATGAACAATGCGTCTACGACATGCTCAATATCTTCACCCGCGCCCGTAATTTTGACCCGACAGGATGGAAAAAAGGCCACACCATTAAATTCCCCGTGGCTGACGGTGCCGGTGTCACCACAGGCCTTATCCGCTACGACGGAAAAGAAAAAGTGGAAGGTGACAATAATGTAAAATACAACTGTCTGAAACTGACTTACCTCGAATGGAGTGAGAGCAAAAACAAATATCGCGAATATGCTACATTCTTTGTCACTGACGACGACTGCCATATCCCCGTGCGTATCGACATCACACTCAATTTCGGACAGGCAAAGGCTTTTGTCACCTCTATGAAAGGTGCAAAAAACCAGACTGCCTCCACTAAATAATCACCTCAAACTAAAATCTGTCACCCATGATTGCTTACCCAATGAAGACTTCTATTATTTCCCGGTTATTACTATCATTGACTCTCATGGTATCCATGCTTTTAGTCTCATTACCAGCTGATGCCCAAAGCCGCACAGGCAAAGGACGCGCCAAAACGACAAAAGTACGGCAGAATCAACTGAAGACACCTGCATCCCCCTCACCTGTCGGCGATACAGAGCGCACCATCAAAGACCTGCTGTATTTTCCCTTCAGCTGTCTGAATTGCACGGTGTCCTCCGTCGAACAAATTCGGCAAGAAATCATAGACACCTTCGGCACTTGTGAGACCATCAATATGATGCCTGGTCTCCACTATAGCAATGACGCCTTTGACTTCACCTATCGTAGTGTTCCCATTGGTGTGTGCTACTACGACTGGTATAACAACAGATGCTGGTATAATTTCTATTTCAATACCAAGGCCGAGGCAAACCGTTTCAAAACCACACTCATCAATGATATACAAAGAGTAGGCATCCCACTTACCAAGGATAATATCTATGGTGGTATGTCCAACCGCAAAAAACCCGTATCCATCTTCAAATGGGTATATGTCAATGATCCTGAAATAGTGAAAGAAGACAATGGCTCGAATATCGTGACTCCCGATGTTGTTGGGATGTATATGATAGAATTAGGGATTTACAAACAATAAAAGTAATCCCAAAATCAGGGGGATAAGGTTATTGTGTAAAAATATTTTACTAAATATGTAAAACGTGTGTAAAAATTCTGTAAATCACTGAAAAACAATATTTTAATCTTCAAAAAACACCCTGTTATTGAGGCTTTTTAACCCCTCCTTTTGCGATTTTCAACAAAAAAACATACGGTAAGCCAAGGTGCTGATGGATGAGTTCGAACGGTATTCCGGACTTTTCAAAAATGGGGAAATCAAACAAGAACGGCGACAGTACGAATACAGTCGGGGGATGTATTATGAAGGAGTCGGACAGATGGACTCAGCAGAGTATCACTACAGGAAGGTGCTTTTCTATGGATATCCATTCGAGGGATACAAGGGTCTTCTCTCTCTGTATAGTAAGAAGGGGATGACGGACTCCGGTCTGTATTGCTCATGCTGCTCATGACTGCAAGTGAGGCTGATGTCAACCAGAAAATCTTCAACGATAAAAAGGCAAGTTCTCTCCGTCGCAATCTGATGCAAAAACTGATCAGTTTATAAACAAAACGGAGTTATAAAACTAACCATGTTTGTTGGGTGTGAAACAGAAAAAGGTTTGCATTTTTGGCAGGTTCATATAATTGCACTACCTTTGCTCTGTGAGCGAAGATAGGCGGCACCTCGGAAATGAAAACAAAAACTTCGTCTTTTGCTTTGCATTCCACTCGGTTTGCACTACCTTTGTAGTCCAATTGTGATGGATGATGAATATCATCCATACCTCATTGATCATCAACTATCCCAATATCGGTAAAAAATGGAATATAATTTTAGAGAAATCGAGAAAAAATGGCAGAAAAGATGGGTAGAACAGAAAACCTATCAGGTCACTGAAGATGCGTCACGCAAAAAATTCTATGTCCTCAATATGTTTCCTTATCCCTCTGGTGCCGGACTACATGTAGGACATCCACTGGGTTACATCGCATCGGATATCTATGCCCGCTACAAGAGACAGATGGGATTTAATGTGCTCAATCCTATGGGATATGACGCCTATGGACTGCCAGCAGAACAATATGCCATCCAGACCGGACAACATCCTGCCATCACTACCGTCAACAATATCAACCGCTACCGCGAACAACTCGATAAAATAGGATTCTCTTTCGACTGGAACAGGGAAGTACGCACCTGTGACCCGAAATATTACAAATGGACACAGTGGGCCTTCCAGAAAATGTTTGACTCCTACTACGACAACCGTGAGCAACGTGCGCTGCCCATCGC